>NZ_FNCU01000045.1:0-76014 GCF_900099855.1 Bradyrhizobium sp. Rc2d
AGCCGGTGGCATCAACCGCACCTCGTGGCCATACCGGCCGATCACGCGCGCCCAATGATGAGCGCTGCCGCAAGCCTCCATGCCCACCAGGCACGGCGGCAACTGTGCGAAAAACTTCTCGACCGAGGCTCGCTTGAGCTGGCGCCTCACCACCACAGCTCCCGACGCGTCAATCCCGTGGACTTGAAAAACGTTCTTCGCCAGATCAACCCCAATCGTGCTAATCTTCGTCATGGACGGCTCCCTTTGTCTGGTTCGATTCAACATCACCAGTCTGGCACACCGATGCCGTTCGGGGGCCGTCCATCCCATCATTGCGAGCGTAGCGAAGCAATCCAGAATCTTTCCGCGGAGGAACTCTGGATTGCTTCGTCGCATCAGCGCAAAATTGCTTCGCAATTTTGTCGCGAGCTCCTCGCAATGACGGAGCAAGGGGCGGCATCGCAACTCTCTAACGCAGATTTCAACCGCAGACATGCCTTCGCCTTCTCGCGGCTGAATTCGCCCGAGCTTTGCTGTCCGTTTCGCCCTCGTCGAGAAGAAAGGGCGCAGGGAAGGCCGGGCGCCGGCTGGCACCCAGGGTCCGCACGCGAGAAACGCACGCGGGGTGACCACAGGTGACGCCGGGACATCCCGGCCTTCCCTGCGCAACGGTTTTACGGCTTATGGCGCGCTCTCCCCGGGGAGCGATGCACTATTGCCCCCGTCGCCTTGCGGATGATCGATGCGCGCACCCGGTCGGGCCGCTTCACCACCGCAAGCCTTGACGCACAGACCCCGGGCGTCAGGACCACACGCTTTTGCCGCCGCGGACGTCCCTCCCAAACATTCGGAAGCTCGCGCGTGCTCGCCCCCGAAGCCGAAAGGAAACGCTGTGACCGCGCCGTGTCGATCGCGCGGATCGCGATGGCTCACAGGCGTAGCCCGCCCTGCCACCTCGTCACGCGCCGGCGCTACCGCGTCCATCGCATCCCGGCCTACGTATCGTGACGATCGCGAAACGTCCCTTTGACGGGCCGGGATGCCTTGCGGTTTACCCGAAAGCACGAATTCGGTCAATCAGAATATTTTGTGGCCCTGTCCCTTGACCTGCATGTGGCGTGTTTTGCCCGTCGGGCAGCGCGAGGGATTGGGGGCGAAGGGCGGCCGAGCAGCACGTAGAATGGGTTGAGCCCCTTGCGAAACCCATCACGCTGCGTCACAGGCGGGAATTGATGGGTTTCGCTGGCGCTCTACCCATCCTACCGCTCTGCGCCCTGCGGGCGACCTCCGGCCTTGGCTCAACGCCCTCAACTGCGCTGTGCGGTCCAGTAGCCAGAACAGCGCGCGTTTCCTGAATGGCCGCTCCACGTCCCGCGGCCAAAATTGCTCGAGAGCCTACCTGAGCCGGAGGCGAATTTGTCCTGAACTGTCACCGACGCCCGAACTGCGCCGGAACGTGCCACATAGCCTCTGAACCTGACTAAATTCGGATGTGTAACTATTCCGTTGGTGATGTTGACGGTGAAATTATAGGTCGCATCGCAAGGTCCTCTTTGCGTCACGAAAATGAGGTCCCAGGCGCCGTCGAATGCAGAGCGGGCTTGCGCGACGGAGTGGAAGGCGATCAGCCAGCCCACGATCGCCACACAGGTGAAAAGCTTCTTCATTGTCTGCTCCAAGCTGTCTCCCACACATGGCGAGCGGAGCTGGCGAGTTCAATGCGGCTCGCCGGGGGCCGGAGGAGTGATGTCGGCCGCGGGTCAGAATGCGAAGAACTCAAGCTGAGCAAATCTAGCACGTAGCACGTAGGATGGGTTGAGCCCTTGCGAAACCCATCATGCTTCGTCACAGGCGGAGGGATTGATGGGTTTCGCTGGCGCTCTACCCATCCTACGAGCCGCGACCGTGTTCAACGTGTCATATAAAACACCACAAGAAACACGGCTATGATGAAGAGGAGGTCGATACTGGAAACGATTTTATCGACGGTCGTATAGGCCTACGGGAAACGCCGTCTGGCCCCTTGCCCGAGCCATAGCGCTACCACGGCAAGCCCGACGAAAAGACACAGGCCGGTTAAGAACGTCCACATAATCTTCTGGCCAAGCACCGCGACGTTGCGCAAGATCCGCGCGATTGGTCATGCGCGGATCTTTCGAATGAGTGATCCAGAAACTAATATAGCCAAACGGATGCAGGCAAGCCTGTTCAACGAAAGTCCGCCCTGGTCATAAGCCGCCAGTGATGGGCGATTTCCGCTCTGCCGGCGAAGAGTCCGCGTTTGTGGCAGGGCTATCGCATATGCCTTTCGAGCGATCTGAGTGCACGCCTCGTCCCTCGAGACGACCACTTCGCGGTCCCTCAGGATGAGGCTGAACGGCATCGGCTCCCGCAGAAACTACTGCCACACACTCCGCCCTCATCCTGAGGGCCCGCCAGGGGCGGGCGTCTCGAAGGATGCGCCGCGGGAAGACCGCCTGAAATGCGATAGTCCTGATCTTTCTGGGTACGCACGTCCTAAGCCGGCACGATCACCTTTCCGATCGGCCAGAGCGCGATGCCCGCAAGCTTCAGATGGGCCCAGGCAAAGGGGATGCCGATGATGGTCACGGCAAGCACCAGCGCGGTCACGAGGTGGCCGAGCGCCAGCCACCAGCCGGCGAGCAGAAACCAAATGATGTTGCCGATCACCCCGAGCGGACCGGTGCCGATATCGCTCATGCCGGTGACCTCATAGCGGCTGACCGCCCGCGAGCCGAACGGCAGCAGCGTGTAGACCGCGATATTGAACGCCGCCCGCGCCCAGGGCAGACCGATAATGGTGATGGCCATGATGATCGCAGCGACCAGCCACCCGAACGCCATCCAGGCGCCGCCGATCAGGATCCAGAGCAGGTTGAGCAGGATGGAAACGGGGGCCATGGGATGATCCGGTCGTGGATGACCACGTCTATATAGGCTCGAAATCTGTCGCCGCTAAGACAGTCCGATTGGCGCAACCGGCTACCGCCCCTCGAATTTCGGGTCGCGCTGTTTCGCCATCCGTTATCTCGTAGGGTGGGCAAAGGCGCGTTTGCGCCGTGCCCACGATCAATACCTGCGACCGTCCTGGTGGGCACGCTCCGCTTTGCCCGCCCTGCGGCACTACGTGTTCTCTCTCAGATCTTCCGGCCCGCCTGCTCCCAATAGGGATCGCGCAGACGGCGCTTGAATATTTTGCCGGAGTCTTCGCGCGGCAATCCCGAGCGGATCTCGATGTGCTTGGGCACCTTGTAATCGGCGAGTGACGTCTTCAGCCGCGCGCGGACATCGGCGGGATCGAGCGCGACGCCGGCCTGCGGCTCGATCACTGCCATCAGCGCCTCGCCAAACTCGGCATCGGGGATGCCGAACACCGCGCAATCGTGCACGCCGGGGACGGCATGCAGCACGGATTCGATCTCGGCCGGATAGATGTTGACGCCGCCCGAGATCACCATGTCGCGCTTGCGGTCGCAGATGAAGACGTAACCCTCTTCATCGATATAACCGACGTCGCCGGAGGTGATGAAGCCGTCGCGATCGATCTCGGCGCGCTTCTCCGGCTTGTTGTGATAGGTGAAATCGGCCATATCAGGCATGCGGGAAAAGATCTCGCCGATCTCGCCGGCAGGCAGCACGCGGCCGTCCTCACCGAGGAAGCGCAACTCGGCGCCGGGCGAGATCTTGCCGACCGTGCCGGGCTTCTTCAGCGCGTCCTCTGAGGTTGCGAAGGTGACGGCGCCGGATTCGGTCGAGCCGTAGAATTCGTGGATCACCGGCCCCCACCATTCGATCATGGCGCGCTTGACGTCGGCCGGACATGGCGCGGCGGCATGGATGACGTGGCGCAGCGAGGAGACGTCGTATTTCTTGCGCACCTGCTCCGGCAGCTTCATCAGGCGGATGAACATGGTCGGCACCATGAAGATGGTGTCGATTTTGCAGCGCTCGATCAGCTGCAAAAACTCCTCGGCCTCGAAGCGCGGCATCAGCACCAGCGCGCCGCCGAGCTTGCCGGCACGGATGCCGAATGAATTCGGTGCGGAATGATAGAGCGGGCCCGGCAACAGCGCGCGGGCGCCGGGCTTGAGCCCGTAGATCATGGCGCGCATGCGTTCGCCGGCGGCCTGCTGCTCCGGCCTGGGCGCATTGCGGCGGACGCCCTTGGGATGGCCTGTCGTCCCCGAGGTGTAGATCATGTTCATCGGCTGGGGCACGACCGGGCCATCATAAGGCTGGTGCTGCGCGAGCCAGGACTCGAAATCGATCGCAAAGTCCGGCGTCGCCAACTGATCGGGATCAATCCTGAAGTTGGACAGGATCTCCGGCGGCGTCGGTACGCTGAGCACGGTGACGCCTTTGGGGATCGCATCGCGCAAGGCGTGCAGCATGTCGGCATGTCCGATCAGCACGGACGTGCCGGTATCCCCGAGGATGTAGCTGATCTCCTCCGGCTTGAAATGCCAGTTGATCGGCACGCCATAGGCGCCCAACCGCATCGCGGCATAGGCGGCCTCCAGGAAGGCGATGTCGTTGCGCATCAGCATGCAGACGCAATCGCCCGGCTTGACGCCGAGCTTGGCGAGGCCGGAGGCGATGCGGTCGGCACGGTCAGCGATTTCGGCGTGGGGGCGACGACGGTTGCCGGAGACGATGCCGAGGAAGTGGGACGTTTCGCTCATTGTTGTTCTTCTTTTTGGTTGGAGTTGACCCTCATGGTGAGGAGGCGCGAAGCGCCGTCTCGAGCCATGAGAGCCCGTGGCCCATCCCTCGAGACGCCGCTTCGCGGCTCCTCGGGATGAGGGCCGTATCAATCCGCAAACTTCGGCGCGCGCTTCTCCAGATTGGCCCGCACCGCTTCGGTCTGGTTCGCGCTGCCGATCAGCTTCTGCTGCTCGACGGATTCGGCGAGCAGCGCCGGGCCCGGATCGACCGAGAGATTGTTGAGCAAACGCTTGGCGGCACGGATGGCATCGGGACTCTTGCCGGCGATCTCGCGCGCGATCTCGAATGCGGCGGCACGCGGGTCGTCGCAGATGCGCGTGGCGAGGCCGTAGGTCATCGCCTCCTGCGCGGAGAAGATGCGCCCGGTGTAAGTAAGCTCGCGCAAGATATCGTCGCGCACGAGCGAGGCGAGGATCGGCGTGCCCGCCATATCAGGGACGAGGCCCCATTTGATCTCCATCACCGACATCCGCGCATCCGCCGAGAGGAACCGCATGTCGGCACCGAGCGCGAGCTGGAAGCCGCCGCCGAAAGCGACGCCGTGCACGGCCGCGATCACCGGCACCGGAAGCTGGCGCCATCCCCATACCGCGGCTTGCGGAAAGTTCGCCTGGCCATGCGTGCGCTTGGTGAGGTCACGATTTTCGCCACCCGGAATTCCGTTACCACCTTTCTCCTTCATGGCGGCAAAACGCCCCATGTCGAGGCCGGCGCAGAAGGCGCGGCCTTCGCCGGACAGCACGACGACGCGCACGCTCTTGTCCTTCGAAAGCCGCTCGGTTGCAGAGACAAGGGCCTCGAACATGGCCTGATCCAGCGCATTCATCTTGTCGGCGCGCACCAGGCGCACGTCGGCAATGCCTTCCGAGATCGAGATCGAGACGCGCTCTTCCATGGATGAATTCTCCCCTGTTCTTGTTCGGTGCCGCTTTACACGAAGCTGGCGGCCGGATTTAGTCAATCGACCAATTAACTGACAATCCGTACGGGAGAAACAGCCATGTTCAAGGAAAATCTTCTGGCCGGACGGCGCATTCTCGTCACCGGCGGCGGCACTGGGCTTGGCAAGTCGATGGCGGCGCGGTTCCTCCAGCTCGGCGCCGAGGTGCACATCTGCGGCCGGCGCAAGATCGTCTGCGACGAGACCGCGACCGAATTGATGGATCTCTATGGCGGCCGCGTCAGCAGCCACAGCGTCGACATCCGCAACGCGCTCGCGGTCGAGGAGATGATCGAGACCATCTTTCGCGACGGTCCCCTCACCGACCTCATCAACAATGCCGCCGGCAATTTCATCTCGCGCAGCGAGGAGCTCTCGCCGCGCGGCTTCGATGCGGTCGCCAACATCGTCATGCACGGCACGTTCTACGTCACCCATGCGATCGGCAAGCGCTGGATCGCCTTGAAGCAGCCCGGCAACGTCGTCTCGATCACCGTGACCTGGGTGCGCAACGGCTCGCCTTACGTGGTGCCATCGGCGATGAGCAAGTCGGCGATCCACGCCATGACGATGTCGCTCGCTACCGAATGGGGCCGCTACGGCATCCGGCTCAACACCATCGCGCCGGGCGAAATCCCGACCGAAGGCATGAGCAAGCGCATCAAGCCCGGTGATGAAGCCGGCGCGCGCACCAAGGCGATGAACCCGATGGGGCGCGTCGGCACCATGGAGGAACTGCAGAACCTCGCAGTGTTCCTGATCTCCGGCGGCTGCGACTGGATCAATGGCGAAACCATCGCCATGGACGGCGCGCAGGCGCTCGCGATGGGCGGCAATTTCTATCAGCTCCGCGACTGGAGCGACGACGACTGGAAAGCCGCGCGCGAGAGCATCATGGCGCAGAACGAGAAGGACCGGGCGAAGCGGGGGTGAACGCTTTGTAAGGAGAAGTTTGAAGATATAGCTAAACGCTCCGCCGTCGTCCCGGCGAAGGCCGGGACCCATACGCTCCGCATCTTGTTTGGGAAAGATTGGTCATGACCAGTCTTCGCCAAATTGCAGTGGTTATGGGTCCCGGCCCCCGTGCGCAATTGCGCACTAGGCCGGGACGACAGCGAGGCTTCCCACCTTGTCTTCACCCGCGGATGACGCCACACTTCCCCGCATAAAAACAAGACACGACGGGAGAAACATGACCACACAGCCATTGGCTGACCTCGCCGACATGGTGCGCGAGCGCGCGAGAAGCCGCGGCGACGCCATCGCTTACGAGTTCGAGGGTCGGCTCACCAGCTTTGCAGAGTTCGATATCAAGACGAACCAAGTCGCCAACGCGTTGATCGCGATGGGCGTGAAGAAGGGCGACCGCATCGCCTATCTCGGCAAGAACAGCGACTTCTATTTCGAGCTGTTGATGGGCGCGATGAAGGCCGGCGTGGTGATGGCGCCGGTGAACTGGCGGCTCGCGGGACCCGAGGTCGCGTTCATCGTGGAGGACTGCAAGGCGCCGGTGCTGTTCGTCGGGCCGGAGTTCATCACGCTCGTCCGCCAGATCAAGGACAAGCTACCGAGCGTACGGACAATCATCACCACCGAGGGCGGCGCGCTGGAATGGACGGATTTTGCGGCCTGGCGCGATGCGCAGAGCGGTGAGAACCCGAAGGTGCCGATCGCTACCCGCGACATCGCGATCCAGCTCTACACGTCGGGCACGACGGGCAAGCCGAAGGGCGCGATGCTGTCGCACGCAAACTTCCTCAACCTGGTGCAGTCAGGCAATGCCGAAGACAAGCCGGAGTGGAACCGGTGGTCGATCGACGATGTCTCGCTGGTGGCGATGCCGGTCTTCCACATCGGCGGTTCGGGCTGGGGCGTGATGGGGCTCTATCACGGCGCCCGCGGCGTGATCGCGCGCGAGTTCGATCCAACAAAAGTGCTGGATTTCTTCGAGCAGTCGGGGATCACAAAGCTGTTCATGGTGCCGGCGGCGATGCAGTTCGTGGTGCGGCAGCCACGCGCCAGGACGGTCGATTTCTCGCGCCTGAAATACATGCTCTATGGCGCCTCGCCGATACCAGCGGCGCTGCTGAAGGAGTGCATCGAGATTTTCAAATGCGGCTTCGTGCAGCTATACGGCATGACCGAGACCACGGGCACGATCGTCGCGCTGCCGCCGGAAGACCATGTCGAGGGTCTGGAGCGGATGCGCTCGGCCGGCAAGGCGCTACCGGGCGTCGAAATCGCGATCCTGGACGTGGCCGGCAAGCCACTGCCGCCGCGTGAGGTCGGCGAGATCGCGACGCGCTCCGGCTCGAACATGGCCGGCTATTGGAACCTGCCCGAGGCGACCGCCGCGACGCTTTGTTCCGACGGCTGGCTGCGCACCGGCGATGCCGGCTACATGGACGAGGACGGCTATCTCTACATCCACGACCGCATCAAGGACATGATCATCTCCGGCGGCGAGAACATCTACCCGGCCGAGGTCGAGAGTGCGTTGTGCGATCATCCCGATGTCGCGGAAGCTGCCGTGATCGGCGTGCCCGACGACAAATGGGGCGAGGCGGTGAAGGCGGTCGTGGTGATGAAGCCCGGCAGGCAGGCGAGTGCCACCGACATCATCAACTTCACTCGCGAGCGCATCGCCGGCTACAAGACGCCGAAGAGCGTGGAGTTTCTGCCGACGCTGCCGCGCAATCCATCAGGCAAGATCTTGCGGCGGCAATTGCGCGAGCCGTATTGGGCGGGGAAGGACCGAAGGGTGAATTAGCCACGGCTCTCTCCTATCGTCGTCCCGGCGAAGGCCGGGACCCATACCCACCGAACGTGGTTTGGCGAAGACCGGCGGTTGCAATCTCGCCTCAAACTGCGTCCTGGGGTATGGGTCCCGGCCTTCGCCGGGACGACGTTGGAGAGAGAGCGCCGCAGGAAGCTAATGCTTCCCCGGCCCCATATAGCCGAACAAAAACCCCGCCACCTTGCGCATCTGGATCTCCTCGCTGCCCTCGGTGATCCTGTAACGCCGGTGGTGGCGGTAGATGTGCTCGAACGGCTTGTGGCGTGAGTAGCCCATGCCGCCGTGAACCTGCATAGCGCGGTCGGCGGCTTCGCAGCAGAGGCGGTTTGCCCAGTAGTTGCACATCGAGACGCGGTCGGAGAGCGTGCGCTCGATCTGCTCCTCGGTGAGCTGGTCCATCTCCCAGGCGGTCTTGCGGATCAGAAGACGCAGCATCTCGGCCTGCGTGGCGAGCTCAACCAGCGGGAATTGGATGGCCTGGTTTTCCGCGAGCGCCTTGCCGAACGGCTTGCGCTCGCGGGCGTACTTCACGCTCTCGTTGATGCAGTAGACGGCAGCGCCCAGCGAGCTCGCGGCCTGCCGGATACGGTTCTGATGCACGAAGCACTGCGCCAGCGACAGGCCGCGGCCGACCTCGCCGAACAGCGCATCCTCAGGCACGAACACGTCAGTAAAACTGACGCGGGGATGATCGGTCGGCATGTTGAAGGTCCACATGTACTCTTCGACCTTGATGCCGTGGCTCTTCGCCGGCACCAGGAAGCAGGTGATGCCGCGCGCATCGCCATCATTGCCGCTCGTGCGCGCAAACAGCGCGCAATGCGTGGCGACATGCATGCCGGTCGTCCACATCTTCTCGCCGTTGATGATCCAGCCCTTGACGTTGTCGCGGGTCGCCGGCACCGCACGTGTCTCCATGTGGGTCGCGTCCGAGCCGTGATGCGGCTCGGTCAAGCCAAAGGTGATGCGGTACTTGCCTTTGATCGAGTCGTCGATCATCGCCTTCTGGTCGTCGCGGCCATAACGATCGAGCATGGTGACGACGGGGAAATTGCCGACGATGGAATGCTCGTTCTGGAGGTCGTTGTGCAGCCCGAGACCCTTTGCGGCAAAGTGCTCGCGGATCACGGCCATCCAGAGATTGGAGCCGTCCTTGCCGCCATATTGCTTCGGCACCGGAAAGCGCAGATGGCCGGCAGCGTCCGCAAGGTCCTTGGCCTTGCGCAGCAGCGCTTCCCATTCGTGGCGTGGCAGGCCGCCATTCTCGAAATCGGTGCGCGCCCATTCGCGGCGGTGATCGAAGAAGCGGATGTTGTCGTTGGCCTCTTCCAGCGGCTTGATCTCGCGTTCGATGAAACGGTCGAGCTCCCCGAGATAGGCGACGAGATCGGCAGGCAATGAGAAATCCAAGGGCTCTCTCCCGGAATGATTTTTCGTTTTGCGTTAAGGCGCTACGCGCATTCTTGCTTCGCATGATTAAGCGGAGAAGAGCGCATCCAAGTCAAGCAAGCCGAGACGTGTGAGGCGCGCAAGGCGCGCTTGCGCAATTCGATGGTGCTCAGGTGCACCCGCGCGCTACTATGCCGGCAATATTCCTTCACGAGAAAATGCGGGAGCGATCA
Organism: Bradyrhizobium sp. Rc2d; assembly: GCF_900099855.1. Taxonomy (NCBI): domain Bacteria; kingdom Pseudomonadati; phylum Pseudomonadota; class Alphaproteobacteria; order Hyphomicrobiales; family Nitrobacteraceae; genus Bradyrhizobium; species Bradyrhizobium sp. Rc2d. The sequence goes on from NZ_FNCU01000045.1 coordinate 10,088, forward strand.
TGGAGCTGAAATTTTCGAAGGTGGAACGCAAGGGCCCGATCACGATCGTCACGCTATCGCGCCCCGAGGTCTACAACGCGCTGCACACCGATGCGCATTTCGAGCTCAATAAGGTGTTCGACGACTTCTCCGCCGATCCCGAGCAATGGATCGCAATCGTCACGGGTAGTGGCGACAAGGCGTTTTGCGCCGGCAACGATCTGAAGTGGCAGGCGGCTGGCGGCAAGCGCGGCTGGGACAAGGGCGGCTTTGCCGGCCTGACCTCGCGGTTCGACTGCGACAAGCCGATCATCGCAGCGGTGAATGGCGTCGCGATGGGCGGCGGCTTCGAGATCGCGCTGGCCTGCGATCTCATCATCGCCTCGGAGAATGCCACCTTCGCCCTGCCCGAGCCGCGCGTCGGCCTAGCTGCGCTCGCCGGCGGCCTGCACCGGCTGCCGCGGCAGATCGGGCTCAAGCGCGCCATGGGCATGATCCTGACCGCACGTCATGTCAGCGCCAAGGAAGGCTATGACCTCGGCTTCGTCAACGAGGTGGTGCCGCAGGGCGAGGCGCTTAGCGCTGCGTTGCGCTGGGCTGAGATGATCACCAAGAACTCGCCGATGTCGATCCGCGCCTCGAAGCAGGCGATCCAGAAGGGGCTTGGCGTCTCGCTGGAGCAGGCGATCGAGGAGCAGCGGGAGTATCCGGCGGTGAAGGCCATGGCAGCGTCGCAGGATTACATCGAGGGCCCGAAGGCGTTCGCGGAGAAGCGGCCGCCGAAATGGGTGGGGAAGTAGGAGCGCCGTCGTCGCGAAAGACATGTCCACAGCACAGCTGTCATGCCCCGCGCAGGCGGGGCATCCAGTACGCCGCGGCTTCCCGGCTCGAGCACGACGGCCTCTGGAATACTGGATCGCCCGCCTGCGCGGACGATGACAGCTGAGAGCTTGGATGGCGAGTACCACAAACTCGTCATTGCGAGCCAACGGGTCCGCGCGAAGCGCGGCCCGATGACAGGCTCCGCGAAGCAATCCAGAATCTTTCCGCGGAAGCAGTCTGGATTGCTTCGTCGCATCAGCGCAAAATTGCTCCGCAATTTTGTCGCGAGCTCCTCGCAATGACGGGAGAGGCCTACCCGCCCCTCGACAGCTCGCGATTGTATGACGCGTAATTCGGCTGATCGACTGCGAGCTTGTCCATCGTGGTCGCCCAGAGGTGCTCGGCGAGTCCCGGCGTTGCGAGGTCCATCTCCCCTTTCGCGATGCGATCGGCGAGCGTGCGGTTGAGTTCAGTCACCGTTCCGTCCATACCGAGCAGCGCGCGCAGACGCTCCACCTCCCTTGCATCGCTCCCCTCCTCCCGCGTCAATTGCCGCGTGACGAGGTCGAGGATGTTGATGGCGACGCGCAGCTTGAAGGCCTGGTGGCCCGAGATCAGCGGCGTGATGTCGTTGCGCAAAAAATCTGCGACTGACTTGGTCAGCTCGATCGGTGTGGGTTCGTCCTGCATGGTCAACTCCCGCGCGGCGCCAGCAGCCGCAACAGATCGATCTCGGTCTCGGAGGCGCGGCGGCCGATCATGGCGCGCTCCATGGAATGGTCGGGCCCCTCGCGGAACCGCTGCATCATGCCGCCGCACATGATGCCCCAGCGTAGCGTGCCCATCACTTCCCAGAATTTCACGCGCGCCGGATCGACCTTGCGGCCGGCGGCCTCATAACCTGCGAACAGCTCCTCACGCGAGCCAAAGCCGCCGACCGGCTTGTCGATCTCGCCGAAGCGCCACGAGTTGACGCAGACCCAGCCGAGATCCTCCATGGGATCGCCGAGATGGGCGAGCTCCCAGTCCAGCACGGCACGGATACCGTTGGCGCCGATGATGAGATTGCCATTGCGGAAATCGCCATGCACCAGCGTCTCCTCGGCCGAGGGACCGGGATCGTGATCGCGCAGCCAGCGCAGCGCCAGCTCGAACACGGGCTTTGGCCAGTTCAGGCTGCGATAATCGCGCTCGAACTCAGAGATCTCCTCGGTCGCACCCCGGCTGCGCAGCTCGGGCAGCTTGTCCTGCGGCAGCCTGTGCAGGCCGGCGAGCACGCCGCCGATCTGCCGCGCCAGCAGCGGCCGTGCGGCTGCGAACTCGTCATCGCGAAGGATCTTGCGTGCGATGGTCTCGCCCTCGACCCGCTGCATGATGAAGCCGGTGCCGAGACTGTCCTCCGGCGTGAGCACATGCATCACCCGCGGCGACGGCACGCCGGCCTCGTATGCGAGCTGCATCAGCTGCGCTTCAGCGGCAAGACCTGCCGCACGCGTTGGCGCAGCGCCATAGCCCTTCGGCGAGCGGCGCAGGATCGCGCCGATCGGACCATCGGGATGCACGACGTCGAAGCGCCAGGTTTCCTGGCTGGCGCCGCCCGAGAGCTTTGCCGCGCCGGTGACACCGGTCGCCCCCTTGCACCAGCGCTGGACGCTGCGTGAAAGCTCCGCCTCGATCATTTGCCTTTGAACTGCGCGGGCCGCTTCTCCAGGAACGCGCCGACGCCCTCGCGAAAATCCTGGGTGTCGCCGGCGCGGAGCTGGCACTGGAATTCAAGGTTGAGCTGATCCTCGAAGGAATTTTCCGGGCTGTCCCAATAGAGCTTGCGGATCAGCGACAGCGCGACCGTCGGGCCGCTGGCGAGCTCGCGCGCGAGCTTCATCGCCTCCTCCATCAGCACGCCGTCGTCGTAGACGCGGTTGACGAGGCCCCATTCCAGCGCCTTCTCGGCCGGCAGCCGCTCGCCCATCAGCGACAATTCGATCGAGCGCGCCCGGCCGACGAGGCGTGGCAACAGCCAAGTCGAGCCGCAATCCGGCACGAGGCCGATGCGGCGGAAGGCTTGCAGGAAATAGGACGAGCGCGCGCACAGGATCATATCGCCGAGCAGTGCGAAGCTCATGCCGGCCCCGGCGGCCGGGCCGTTGACCGCGGTGATGATCGGACAATGCAGGTTGCGGATGCGGCGCAGGAAGGGATGAAAGCCGGTCTCCAGTGTCAGGCCGGCCTTGGTCTTCTTCGACTGATTGTTGCGGCCCTGGAGATTCGCGCCGGTGCAGAACGCCCGCCCCGCGCCGGTCAGCACGACGCAGCGCACCTCGTCCCTCTTCTCCTCGATGGTATCAAGCGCTTCGGCAAGACCGCCCAGCATGTCCAAGGAGACTGCGTTCATCACCTCCTGATGGTCGAGCTTGAGGATCGCGACCGAACCATCGAGATCGAGCGTGACGTGTTTGAACTGCATGGTTTCCTCGTCAGTTGCCGGCCTGCGTCAGTTTCGCAGACCGGAATTTGTTTTGCCGGGGCGCATATTTGATTTTTGGCGCGGTCTTGTCCATGGTGATCAGAGCATAGCAAGCAATCTTGCGCGCAGCGGCTGATGCGCCGCAGCCCCAAAACAGGAAACGCGCCATGAACCTTTTCGACCTCACCGGCCGCGTCGCCGTGATCACCGGCGGCAATGGCGGCATCGGGCTTGGCATCGCGCAGGCGCTCGCCGGCCAGGGCTGCAACGTCTCGATCTGGGGCCGCAATCCTGACAAGAACAGAAGCGCTGCCGCGAGCCTGGCCGGCCTTGCCGGCAAGGTCGACACCCGCGTCTGCGACGTCACCGATCCGGCCTCTGCCAATGCCGCGATGAAGGCGACGCTCGATACTTTCGGCCGGGTCGACGGCTGCTTTGCCAATGCCGGCATCGGCGGCGGCGGCCGGCGCTCCTTCATCGAGCGCACCGAGGAGGAATGGCGCACGATGTTTGCGACCAATCTCGACGGCGTGTTTCATGCGTTCCAGGCCGCGGCAAAGCACATGACCGAGCGCGCCAATGCCGGCGATCCCTTCGGCCGGCTGGTTGCCACCTCGAGCCTCGCCTCGATCTTCGGCACCGCGCGCAACGAGCACTATGCGGCGACCAAGGCCGCCATCAACGCGCTGGTGCGCGCGCTCGGCGTCGAGCTGGCGCGTTACGGCGTCACCGCGAACGCGATTCTGCCAGGCTGGATCAAGAGCGACATGACCGCCGGCATCATGGCGAACGACAAGTTCGTCGCCAACGTGATGCCGCGCATTCCGGTGCGGCGCTTCGGCGAAGCATCCGATTTCGGGGGCATTGCCGTGTATCTGATGAGCAAGGCGTCGTCGTATCACACCGCCGATACGTTCGTGATCGACGGCGGCTATACGGCGTTCTGATCTTTCTTTCTCGTAGCCCGGATGGAGCGAAGCGCAATCCGGGACGGCCAAAAGCAAGCAAGACCCGGATTTCGCTACGCTCCATCCGGGCTACAAACTCTGAGGGAGGCAAAATGTTCTCGCACGTCATGATCGGCACCAACGACTTGGACAAGGCCAAGGCGTTCTACGACAAGCTGCTCGGCACGCTCGAGGTACGGCCGGCCAGGGTCGACGGCCATCGCATCTTCTACATCACCAAGACCGGCGTGTTCTCGGTGTCGAAGCCGATCAACGGCGAACCGGCGACCTGCGCGAATGGCGGCACGATCGGCTTTGCCTGCAATTCGCCGGAGCAGGTCGAGGCTTGGCACGCGGCCGGAGTCGCCGCCGGTGCAAAATCGATCGAGGATCCGCCCGGCATCCGCCAGGGCCCCGGCGGCAAGCTCTACCTCGCCTATTTGCGCGACCTCGACGGCAACAAGATCTGCGCGATGCACCGGATGCCGGCGTGAGCTAGCTACATCCACCGCTGTCATTCCCCGCGAAAGCGGGGAATCCAGTACGCCGCGGCTTCTCGATTCAATCACTGCGGTCTCTGGAATACTGGATCGCCCGGTCTTCGCCGGACGATGACAGCGGAGAGTGAGGCGCGCGCCTGCCGCCTCTCGCCCAGCACCATTCAAACAACATTTCAAACGCCCTCGCGAAATTCCATCGCATGGTATGGCGCGCGCGAAAAATGCGCGCTCGCACTTTGGCCAAGCTGCGACTATTCTCCGCCTCAGCAGTCTCAACGATCCGGGAGGAACAATGACAAAACACACCTACATTCCCCGCACCACCAACTACACCCTCAATCCCGGCGACGAGCTCAACGACCTCAGGATGTCGGACCAGGTCCGGCCGCTCTATGATCACGTCAAGAAGTTCATCCGCGACACCGTCGAGCCGATGTCGATCGAGTTTGCCAAGGCCGGCGAGAGCAAGGAAGATCGCTGGAGCTTTACGCCGAAGCAGCTCGAGGTGCTGGAGAAGGCCAAGAACAAGGCCAAACAGGAAGGCCTCTGGAACTTCTTCCTGCCCGATGACGAGACCGGCCAGGGCCTGAAGAATCTCGACTACGCCTATATCGCGGCCGAGCTCGGCAAGAGCCCGCTGGCTTCGGAAACCATGAACTGCTCGGCCCCCGACACCGGCAACATGGAGGTGCTGGAGCGCGTCGGCACCAAGGAGCAGAAGGAGAAGTGGCTGAAGCCGCTGCTCAACGGCGAGATCCGTTCGGCCTATGTCATGACCGAGCCGAACGTCGCCTCCTCCGACGCTAAGAACATCTCGACCACGGCCAAGCTCGTCGGCGACGAATGGGTCATCAATGGCGAGAAGTACTACATCTCAGGTCTCGGCGATCCCCGCTGCAAGATCCTCATCGTGATGGTGAAGACCAATCCGGATGCGGCGCCGAGCAAGCAGCAGTCGCAGATCCTGGTGCCGCGCGACACGCCCGGCGTCGAGGTGCTCGGCCCCATGTACGTGTTCGGCCAGGACCACGCCCCGCGCGGTCACATGCATATGCGCTTCAACAATGTGCGGGTGCCAAAGGAGAACATGCTGCTCGGTGAAGGCCGCGGCTTCGAGATCTCGCAGCTGCGCCTTGGACCGGGGCGCATCCATCACTGCATGCGCACCATCGGCAAGGCCGAGAAGGCGCTCGACCTCATGGTGCAGCGTGGCCTCACCCGCGAGGCCTTCGGCAAGAAGATCGCCCATCTCGGCGGCAACATGCAGATCATCGCGCAGGCGCGCTGCGAGATCGAGGCGATGCGGCTGATGGTGCTGAAGGCGGCGAAGGCAATGGACGTGCTCGGCAACAAGGAGGCCCGCGTCTGGGTCTCCATGGTCAAGGCCATGGTGCCGGAGCGCGCCTGCAAGATCATCGATCAGGCGATCCAGATGCACGGCGCCACCGGCATCTCGCACTGGACCCCGCTGGCCGAGATGTACCAGGACGTCCGTCACCTCCGCTTCGCTGACGGTCCGGACGAGGTGCACTGGATGGTGGTGGGGCGCCACGAGCTGAGCATGGCGTAATCAGATGCCGTAGGGTGGGCAAAGGCGCGCTCTTCGCGCGCCGTGCCCACCATCGTGGCCTCGCAAGGAGTGGTGGGCACGCTTTCGCTTTGCCCACCCTACGCAGTTCGAGCTACGTCACCGGCGCGAGCTTGTCCTGCGTCTTGGTCTCGAAGTCGCTCGCATCGTGGCGTTCGTGGAGCTGGCTGGCGGGATCGCCGGAGACGCGGTTGACCATGCGGCCGCGCTTCACGGCCGGACGCTTGGCGATCTGGTCGGTCCAGCGCTGCACGTTCTTGTAGTCCTGCACCGAGAGAAATTCGCCGGCGCCATAGACCAGCCCCTTGGCGAGCGCGCCGTACCAGGGCCACACCGCCATGTCGGCGATGGTGTACTCGCTGCCCGCGAGATATTCGCTGTCGGCGAGCCGGCGGTCGAGCACGTCGAGCTGACGCTTGGTCTCCATCGCGAAGCGATCGATGGCGTATTCGATCTTGGTCGGCGCGTAGGCGTAGAAATGGCCGAAGCCGCCGCCGAGATAAGGCGCGCTGCCCATCTGCCAGAACAGCCAGGACATCGCCTCGGTGCGGGCCTTGACGTCCTTCGGCAGGAAGGCGCCGAACTTCTCGGCGAGGTAGAACAGGATCGAGCCGGACTCGAACACCCGGATCGGCTCGGGCCCGGAGCGGTCCATCAGCGCCGGGATCTTGGAGTTCGGATTGATGTCGACAAAACCGCTGCCGAACTGATCGCCGTTGCCGATCCTGATCAACCAGGCGTCGTATTCGGCGCCCTTATGACCGAGCGCCAGAAGCTCCTCCAGCATCACCGTGACCTTCACCCCGTTCGGCGTCGCCAGCGAGTAGAGCTGGAGCGGGTGGCGACCGACCGGCAGCTCCTTGTCGTGGGTGGGCCCGGCGATCGGGCGGTTGATGTTGGCGAACTGCCCGCCATTTTCCTTGTCCCAGGTCCAGACTTTGGGCGGTACGTAGGGGGTGTCGGTCATGAAAATGCTCCGGCGCGGAAGGGCGCGTGCAACGTTAGCTAGCGAGACTGGTAAAATTGACAAGGGCGCCGACATGCATTGCCGGGCGGGGCCGCTCTCCATTTCGTCATGGCACTCATCCCTGCAACCCGTCCTGCACGTGGCGCCTGCACGCAAGATGCGCCTCAGAATCCGGCGTGGCATCGCCGGTGGTGATGGGCTAGCGTCGGGATGCCTTCGCCCGAGGAAAGCAACAAGAGCAAGCGAAGGCCCGCCGCCGGGAGAGAGCCATGAAATCGCCGATCTGCGACATGCTGGGCATCGAGTTCCCGCTGCTCGCCTTCAGCCATTGCCGCGACGTCGTTGCCGCCGTCAGCCGCGCCGGCGGCTTCGGCGTGCTGGGCGCCACTGTGCACACGCCGGATACGCTCGAACGCGAACTGAAGTGGATCGACGATCACGTCGACGGCAAGCCCTACGGCATCGACGTGCTGATCCCCGAAAACATCTCCACCGCAGGCGAGAAGGACGTCACCTGGAAGAGCCTGGAGGCGCGCGTGCCGCAAGAGCACCGCAACTACACGCGCGACATCCTGAAGAAATACGATATCGAGCTGACCGCCACTGAAGTGGCAGACAATCAGCCGCAGCCGTTCGACGGGAAGACCGCGCTTCAATTGCTCGAGGTCTCCTTCAATCATCCGATCCGCTTGATCGCAAATGCGCTGGGCGTGCCGCCGAAGGCGATGATCGAGATGGGCAAGAAGCATGGCGTGCCCGTTGCCGCGCTTGTCGGCGCCAAGGAGCACGCGCTGCGCCAGGTCGCGGCCGGCGTCGACATCCTCGTCGTGCAGGGCACCGAGGCCGGTGGCCATTGCGGCGAGGTCTCGACCATGGTGCTGGTGCCGGAGGTGATCAAGGCGATTAAGCCGATCCGGGACGTGCCGGTGCTGGCGGCCGGCGGCATCATGACCGGACGGCAGATGGCGGCCTGCATGGCGATGGGCGCGGCCGGCGCCTGGACCGGCTCGGTGTGGCTGGCCACCGTCGAGGCCGAGACCACGGAGATCTTCCGCGAGAAGATGATCGCGGCGTCCTCGCGCGACGCGGTGCGCTCAAAGGGCCGCACCGGCAAGCCGGCACGTCAGCTCCGCTCGGTCTGGACCGATGCCTGGGACCGCGCGCCGGACAGCCCGGGCGCGCTGCCGATGCCGCTGCAAAGCATCATCAGCCGCGACGCTTTCAACTCCATCGACCGCGCGGCGGCGAGCGGCAACGCGAGGGCGCGCGATCTCGTCAGCTATTTCGTCGGCCAGGGCGTCGGGCTGATCGACAGCGTGAAATCGGCCGGCGCCGTGGTGCAGGAGTTCAAGGAAGAGTTTGCCGAAGCCGTCGAGCACATGAATGCGCTGGTGGCGGAGTAGGCCCCACTCGTCATTGCGAGCGCAGCGAAGCAATCCAGAATCTTTCCGCGGCGGCAGACTGGATTGCTTCGCTGCGCTCGCAATGACGAAACAACTGACATCGTGAATTGAAGCATGACAGATAAGAACAATATCCTCGAAGACCGCATCCCCGTCATCGTCGGCATCGGCGAGATCGTCGACCGTCCCAAGGAGATCACCGAAGGCCTCGAACCGCTCGATCTCCTGGAACAGGCGCTGCGGCGCGCGGAAGCAGACGCTGGCGCAAAGCTGCTCGGCGAGGTGCAGTCGCTCGACGTCATCAACTTCCTGAGTTGGCGCTATCGCGATCCGGAGAGGCTTTTGGCGCAACGGCTCGGCATTTCGCCGTCGCATTGCTACTACGGCCCGGTCGGCGGCGAGAGCCCGATCCGCTACATCCACGAGGCGGCAAAGCGCATCGCGCGGGGCGAATGCGCCGTGGCGGCAATCTGCGGCGCCGAGGCGCAATCGACCGCGACCAAGGCTGAGCGCGCTGGCGTCAAGCTGCCGTGGACGCCGTTCGCACACGACGTCGAGGAGCCCAAGCGCGGCGCGGCGTTCCAGAAGCCGCTGGCAGTGAAGCTCGGCGTGTTCCGCCCCGTCACCGTCTATCCGTTCTATGAGGCGGCCTCCTCCGCGCATTGGGGCCAGACGCCACGCGAAGCGATGACGGAATCAGGCACGCTGTGGTCGCGCTATTCGGAAGCTGCCGCACAGAATCCCAACGCCTGGCTGAAGCGGCGTTATGCGCCTGAGGAGATCACGACGCCGACCGCCGACAACCGCCTGATCGCGTGGCCCTACAACAAGCTGATGGTCGCCAATCCCAGCGTCAACATGGGCGGCGCGCTGCTACTCACGAGCCTCGCCAAGGCGCGGGGGGCCGGGATTGCCGAGGACAGACTGGTCTATTCGCTCGGCGGCGCCTCGGCGGAGGAGCCGCGCGACTATCTCCTGCGCGACCAGTTCTACGAGAGCCATCCGCAGAACGCGGTGCTGAAGGCCGTGATGGACCTCGCCGGCGGCGACGGCAAACAGTTCGACGCCATCGAGCTCTACAGCTGCTTTCCGTGCGTGCCCAAGATGGCGCGGCGGACGCTGGGCCTGGGCGCCGACGTGCAACCGACCGTGACCGGCGGCCTCACCTTCTTCGGCGCCCCGCTCAACACCTACATGACGCACGCGGCCTGCGCGATGGTCCGCCGTGTGCGCGACGGCGCCAAGCTCGGCCTGCTCTACGGCCAGGGCGGCTTCGTCACCAAGCACCATGCGCTGGTGGTGTCGAAAACGCCGCCGCGCGAGGCGCTGGTGCAGGACACGAGCGTGCAGGCGGTGGCGGACCGCAACAAACGCGCGGTGCCGGAATTCGTCACGGAGGCAACTGGCAGGGGCAAGGTCGAGAGTTTTACCGCGCTCTACGGCCGCGGCGGCGATGTCGAGCACGGCGTGGTGATGCTGCGCACGGAGGATGACCGGCGCACGCTCGCTCGGATTCCGGCGAGCGACAGCGCGACGCTGGCGCATCTGCTCAACATGGATCGCACGCCAGTGGGCTCGCTCGGCGAGATCGCGATGGCTGCCGACGGCGTGCCGGAGTGGCGGGTGGCGTAGCTCTCGTAGGGTGGGCAAAGCGGAGCGTGCCCACCATCTTGCCACGATGGCGGACGTAATGGTGGGCACGGCGCAAGAGCGCCTTTGCCCACCCTACGAGACTGCCTAGCTCCTTGGCGCCTGCTTCTCCGAAGCCGTCGCTGGCTTGGCCTTGGCGCCAACCACGCGTACCGCATCCCCATCCGACAAGCCGTCCGGCGGAGCCGTGATGACGCGATCATCGGGCGCAATGCCCGAGGCCAGCTCGATCTCGCGGCCGAGATCGCGGGCGATGGTCACAGTCTTGAACAGCACCTTGTCGTCGGGACCGACGGTCGCAACGCGCAGGCCGCTGCCGTTGAAGATCAGCGCGCTGGCGGGGATGCTGAGCGGCGCGGCATCGCGCTGGAGATTCAGCTTCACACTGGCATAGCCGCCGGGCATCAGCTCGCCCGAGGAATTGTCGAGCCCGAGCTGCATGCGCGTGGTGCCGGAGGCGACGTCGACGGCCTGGGAGGAGGCTTCCACTGTCGCCTGGAAGGTTCGGTTCGGATATTCCGGCAGGGTGATGGTGGCCTTGGCGCCGATCTTGATCGCCGGCACATAGTTCTGGGGCACGTTGACGTAGACGCGCAGCTTGGTGATGTCGGAGACCACGAACATCGCCGGGCCTGCCCCGCCGCCGGCATTGATCAGCGCGCCGACGTCGGTGTCGCGCGCGGTGACGACGCCGTCGAACGGCGCGGTGATCTTCTTGTAGCCGGCCAACGCTTCCAACCGCTCCACATTGGCCTGACCCGAATGCACGGCGGCGTTCTTGTTGGAGAGATCGGCGGTGCGCTCGTCGATCTCCTGCGCGGAGACGAAGTTCGAGGCGACCAGCGTCTTGCGCCGGTTCAGCGTTGCCTCGGACAGCCTGGCGCTGGCCTGCTGGCTGGCGAGGTCGGCTCGGGCCTGCAAGAGCTGCTGGTCGAGGTCCGGCGCCTCGATCTCGGCAATCACCTGCCCTGCCTTGACGCGGGCGCCGATGTCGGCGTTCCAGCTCTTCAGATAGCCCGATACGCGCGCGAAGATCGGCGCGCGGTAGTAGGCTTCCAGCCGGCCCGGCAGATCGATGCTGGAGTTGAGGACCTTGGCGTTGGGCTGGGTCACCGCAACGCTGGGAACGGCCTGATCATCGGTCCATTCCTTCAGCTTGGAGCCCTGCTCCTCGCGGGCACGGATGCCGGTGCCCACGACGAGGCCAGCCGCGATCAGCGCCACCACGCCGAAGATGCCCAGTTTCCGGCGCGACACCGGGGAGCGGGGTTCAGTGGGCGACATGCGGGGTCTCCAATGAGGCGGCGGCTTTGGCGCCTTGTTTCTTGTGTACCATGCTGAACACCACGGGAACGAACATCAGCGTTGCGAAGGTTGCAAAGATCAGGCCGCCGATCACGGCGCGGCCGAGCGGCGCATTCTGCTCGCCGCCCTCGCCCAGCCCCAGGGCCATCGGCGCCATGCCGATGATCATGGCGAGCGCGGTCATCAAGACGGGGCGGAATCGGACAAAGCCGGCTTCGAGCGCAGCGGCGACGGGATCGCCGAGCTCCTCGTAGCGTTCGCGCGCGAAGGAGATCACGAGCACGCTGTTGGCGGTGGCAACGCCCATGCACATGATGGCGCCGGTGAGCGCCGGCACCGACAGTGTCGTCTCCGTCATGAACAGCATCCAGACGATGCCGGCGAGCGCGGCCGGCAGCGCCGTGATGATCACGAAGGGATCGGACCAGGACTGGAAGTTCACGACGATCAGGAAATAGATCAGGACGACGGCGCCAAGCAGGCCGAACAGGAGACCAGTAAAGGCGCTGTTCATGGTCTGCACCTGACCGAGCAGCACCACGGAGGACCCCTTCGGCACCTCCTTGGCGGTGTCGGCAATCAGCTGACGGATATCGGCGGCAACCGCGCCGAGATCGCGGCCCGACGTGGTCGCGAAGATCTGCACCATCGACTGGATGTCGTATTGCGAGACCACGGCGCTCGAGGTCGAGCGCTTGATGTCGGCGATGCCGCCGAGGATCGGCGACTGCGCATTGCCGGCGGCGGTGATCGGCAGCGTCTGCAGCGCGCTGAGCGAGTCGATCTGGTATTGCGGCGTCTGCATCACGATCGAGTAGGACACACCGTTGTCGGGGTTGAGGTAGTAGGTCGGCGCCACCTGCGAGGAGCCGGCGAGGTTGACCACGAGGCTGTTGGTGACGTCGCGCTCGGTCAGGCCGACATATTGCGCGCGGGTGCGATCGACATCGATGTTGAAGGTCGGATTGTTCGGCGACTGCTGGATGCGCGCATCGGCAACACCGGGAATCCTGCGGACCTTTGCCAGCAGATTATTCGCGTAAGCGAAGTTGGCGCTGAGATTGGCGCCGCGGATCTGCAGGTCGATCGGCGCCGGAGCGCCAAAATTCAGGATCTGGCTGACGATATCGGCGGGCAGGAAGGCGAAGCTGACGCCGGGGAACAATCGCGGCAGCTGCTCACGCAGCACGCGCACATGCTCTTCAGTCGGCTTGTGGCCTTCTTTCAGCTTGATCTGGATGTCGCCGTCCTGCGGACCGATGACGCCGGTGTTGTTGTAGGTCATGTTGATGCCGGAGATCGGCATGCCGATATTGTCGGTCATGGTCTCGATCTCGCCCGGGATCAGCTTGCGGACCGCCTTCTGCACGTCTGCAAGCTGGTTGGCAGTTTCCTCGACGCGGGTACCGACCTGGGTGCGGACATGCATCAGGATGTTGCCGGCATCGACCGCAGGGAAGAAGTTGCGCCCGAGGAACGGCACCAGCGCGAAGGACGCGCCGACGACGCAGAGGAAGCCGATCACGAACACTGCACGGTGCGCCAGCGCGAGCCCGAGCAAACCACGATAGCCACCGCGAATGCGCTCGAACCCCGCTTCGAAGCCGCGCTGGAGCCAGACGAAGGGATTGCGCGACTTCGGCGGCCCGCCCTCGTGGTGAACATGCGCCTGCAGCAGGTAGTTCGCCATGGTCGGCACCAGCGTACGCGACAGGATGAACGACCAGATCATCGCGAACATCACGGCTTCCGCCATCGGCACGAACAGGAAGCGCGCCACGCCGGTCAGGAAGAACATCGGCACGAACACGATGCAGATGCAGAGCAGCGACACGAAGGCCGGCGTCACGATCTGGTTGGCGCCGTCGAGGATCGACTGCTCGACCGGCTTGCCCTGCTCCAGATGGTAATTGATGTTCTCGATCGTCACGGTGGCGTCATCGACGAGGATGCCGACCGCGAGCGCGAGGCCGCCGAGCGTCATGATGTTGAGCGTCTCGCCGATCGCCGACAGCATGATGATGGCGCCCAGCACCGACAGCGGGATCGAGACCGCGATGATGATGGTCGAGCGCCAGCTGCCGAGGAACAGGAGGATCATGACGCTGGTGAGCAGCGCCGCGATCACGCCCTCGAAGGCGACGCCCTGGATCGCGCCGCGGACGAACACCGACTGGTCGCCGATGAAGCCGATCTTCAGCGCGTCGGGCAGCTGATCCTTGACGTCGATCACCTTCTGCTTGATGCCGGCGATAATATCGAGCGTCGAGGTCGCGCCCGCCTTCAGCACCATCATCAGCACCGAGCGGTTGCCGTCGACATGGACGATATTGGTCTGCGGTGGGTTGCCGTCGCGCACGCTTGCGACGTCGCGCACATAGACCATGGCGCCGTTGACGGTCCTGATCGGCAGATTCCCGAGTTCGTCGATCCTCAGCGGCGAGTTGTTGAGCTGGATGTTGTACTCGAACTGGCCGATCTTCTGGGTGCCGACCGGCGTGATCAGGTTCTGGGCGGCCAGCGCATTGGCGACGTCCTGGCCCGAGAGGCCGCGGGCCTGCAGCGCGGTCGGATCGAGATCGATCTGGACCTGGCGCTGCTTGCCGCCGAACGGGTACGGGATCGCCGCGCCGGGCACGGTGACCAATGGCGTGCGAAGCTGGTTGATGCCGATATCGGCGAGGTTCTGCTCGGTGAGCCCCTCGCCCGACAGCGCCACCTGGATGATCGGCACGGTGGAGGCGGAGTAGTTCAGGATCAAGGGCGGCGTCGCGCCCGGCGGCATCTGCTTGAGTAGCGTCTGCGAGATCGCGGTGACCTGCGCGTTGGCGGTGCGGATATCGACGTTGGGCTGGAAGAAGATCTTGATTATGCCAAAGCCGTTATAGGAATTGGCAGTGATGTGCTCGATATCGTTGACCGTCGTCGTCAGCGCGCGCTGGAACGGCGTCGTGATGCGGCCGGACATCTGGTCGGGCGGCAGGCCGGTGTACTGCCAGACCACGCCGATCACGGGAATGCGAATGTCCGGGAAGATGTCGGTCGGGGTCCGCAGTGCCGCGAGCGGTCCGATGATCAGCAGCAGCAGCGCGAGCACGACGAAAGTATAGGGCCGGCTCAGGGCAATACGGACCAGAGCAATCATGCGCCAGACAATTCCAGGTCAAACGAGGATGTGGAATCCGCCCCCGGGCGATCCCCATTTCCCCCTTTACCCGAGCACCGCCGGAAACGCTAACCTCCGGCGGCCTTCGCGCATTCACTTCCCTGCTACCGCATCTGCGAAATCTACATCGCAGCCATGCGGCCGCGTGTTTCACGCAGCGCGGACCGAGTCCAGGAACTTGCCGACCTCGAGCTTGAGGCGGTTGGAGTCGCGCGACAGCATCTGCGCCGCCGACAGTACCTGCGAGGACGCCGAGCCGGTTTCGGAGGCGCCGCGCTGGACGTCGCCGACATTGGACGAGACCTGCTGAGTGCCGTGGGCGGCCTGCTGCACGTTGCGGGCGATCTCCTGGGTTGCCGCGCCCTGCTGCTCCACGGCCGCCGCAATCGCCGAAGCGATCTCCGACAGGCGCGCGATGGTGCCGCTAATCTCGCCGATGGCGCTGACCGAATCCTGCGTCGCCGCCTGGATGCCGCCGACCTGCTGGCCGATCTCGCCGGTGGCCTTCGCCGTCTGCTCGGCGAGCGCCTTGACCTCGGAAGCCACCACCGCGAAGCCGCGGCCGGCCTCGCCCGCCCGCGCCGCTTCGATCGTGGCATTGAGCGCCAGGAGATTGGTCTGGCCGGCGATGGCGTTGATGAGCTCGACGACGTCGCCGATCCGCGACGCCGCTCGCGACAGTTCGCTGACACGCTCGGTGGTGGCATGCGCCTGGCTGACCGCCTCGCTCGCGATCCGGGTGGAATCCTGCACCTGGCGGCCGATCTCGCGGACCGAGGACGACATCTCCTCGGCCGCCGTTGCCACCGAATGGACGTTGCTGGAGGCCGCCTCCGAGCCGGATGCGACCGCCGTGGCCAATTCCCGCGCCCGGCCGGCAGTCGAGGACAGGGTCGAAGCCGAAGCCTCAAGCTCGGTCGCGGCCGACGACACGGTCTCGACGATCTCTCCGATCGCGGCCTCGAAGCCGTCGGCGAGTTTGGTCATATCTGTCTTGCGCTGCGCCTCGGCACGGCGCTGCACCGCCTGCACCTCGTCGCGGCTGAAGCGGATGATGGTCTGCACAGTCTGGAGATTGCGCAGCGCCTCGCCGATCTCGTCGTCGCGCTCGATGACGATGCGATTGTCCAGCTTGTCCTGGACGAGGTTGACCAAGGTATCGTTGAGGTGCTGCATCGGCCCCTGGATCGCGCGCATGGTCGCAAAGCCGGCGAAGCCGACGACGGTAGCACCGACCAAAGCCAGCAGCGACAGGACCAGGATGGTCGAACCGCCGGTCGACAGCGTGCCGCTAATGCCGAGCGCAAGAATGAACAGCACCTGGAGCGCCATCGTCGTAACGAGGCGTGCTTTCAGCGTCCCGGTGAAGACGCTGAAGCGGTCGAGCAGCGAGCGGCGGCGGATGATGCCGGCATCGATGCGATAGCCATGCGGCTTCTTCTCACGGATCGCGGCGTAAACCTCTTCCGCGAGCCTGCGCTGGTCGGCCGGCAATTTTGTGCGGATCGAGGGTGTACCCCGTGACCTGGCCATTTTCCCGGATCGGCGAGGCAGTCGCCAGCACCCAGTAGAAGTCGCCGTTCTTGCGGCGGTTCTTCACCGCGCCGAGCCAAGGCTTACCCGCCTTCAGCGTGTCCCAGAGATTGTCGAACGCCTCCGGCGGCATGTCGGGATGGCGGACGATGTTGTGCGGCTGGCCCATCAGTTCCGCCGACGTGAAGCCGGCGGCGGCGAGAAAGTCCTCGTTGAAATAGGTGAGCTTGCCCTTGAGGTCGGTCCTGGAAACGATCAGCGTATCGTCGCTGACGGGATATTCGGTGTCGGTGACGGGAAAATTCTTACGCATCGGGGCCCCCAACGAATTGAAAATGCATTATTTCCAAACAGGACGCCCCGCTGTTCGAGGCGTCTCCCGCAATTCTCGTAAAGCGAATTTAACTATCGATAAAATGGGCGCCCCGTACGTTTACGGGCAACTCCCCATAATGCTACCTGCAAGCGAGATCATGCTACCGGCGACAAAAAGAAAACGAGCGGCGCTTGGCGCCGCTCGATTCCTGGAGCGATGGACTTTGCGAGGGACTACGCCGCGCGGACGTTGGTCAGGAACTTGCTGACCTCGTTCTTGAGCCGGTTCGAGTCGTTCGACAGCATCTGCGCCGCCGACAGCACCTGCGAGGAGGCGGTGCCGGTCTCGGTCGCGCCGCGCTGCACGTCGGTGATGTTGGAGGAGACCTGCTGGGTGCCTTGAGCAGCCTGCTGGACGTTGCGGGCGATCTCCTGGGTCGCTGCGCCCTGCTCTTCCACGGCCGCTGCGATCGCCGAGGAGATTTCCGACAGGCGCTCGATGGTCGAGGAGATCTCCTTGATCGCACCGACCGAATCGTTGGTCGCCGCCTGGATGCCGGAAATCTGCTGACCGATCTCGCCAGTCGCCTTCGCGGTCTGTTCGGCGAGCGCCTTCACCTCGGAGGCGACCACGGCGAAGCCGCGGCCGGCTTCGCCGGCGCGTGCCGCCTCAATGGTCGCGTTCAGCGCCAGCAGGTTGGTCTGGCCGGCGATGGTGTTGATGAGCTCGACGACGTCGCCGATGCGCGAGGCGGCCTTGGAGAGCTCGCTGACGCGCTCGGTGGTGGCCCGCGCCTGGCCGACGGCGTCGCCCGCCATCCGCGCCGATTCCTGCACCTGACGGCTGATCTCGCCGACCGACGAGGCCATCTCCTCGGTCGCCGAGGCCACCGACTGCACGTTGGTCGAGGCTTCCTCCGAAGCGCCGGCAACGGTGGTCGCCAGCCGCTGCGAGCGGTCGGCGGTCGACGTCAGTGTCGAGGCGGAGGCTTCGAGCTGGGTCGAGGCCGGCGACACGGTCTGGACGATCTCGCCGATCATGGTTTCGAATTCGCGGGTGATGTTGTCGATGCGGCGGCCGCGCTCGATCTTGGCTTCGGCGTCGGCCGCGGCGGCTTCGTCCGCGGCCTTCTTGGCGATCAGCGCCTCCTTGAAGATCTGGAGCACGTCGGCCATGGCGCCGATCTCCGTCTTCTCGCCGCGATGCGGGACTTCAGCGGAGAGGTCACCTTTGCCCAGCGCCTGCATCGGTTCGGTGATGGAATTGATACCGTTGGAGACGTCACGGACGAGATAGAAGCTGAGACCAATGCCGATCACGACAGCGCCGCCGAGAATGACCGAAACCAGCATGAAGGCATAGGAGTAGCTGTCCGCCGCATCCTGCGCTGCCTGCTCGCCGCCCTTGGTGTTAAGCTCGATGTCCTTGTTCAGCACCTCATCCGCCTGAAGCCCAATCTTGTTGACCGTCTTAGAGTTGAGCTCCTGCGCCTCGCGGGGGAACTTGCCGGCCTCCTTGCGCGACAGCGTGATCACCTCCTCGGTCCCCTTCTTGTAGTCCTCCCAGAGCTTGGACCACTGGGTATACAGCGCCCGCTCTTCCGGCGAGCTGATCATCGTCTGATACTTGGTGCGCACTTTGGCGAGCGCCTCAATCACGATGGCACCGGTCTTTTCCGTCGCGAGCTTGTCTTCCAGAGCTTCGGCCAGCATGTGCTGGCGCACAACGTTGCGATAGGTGATGACGCTGGCGCGCAAATCCCCGATCACTCTCACGCTCGGCATCCAGTTCGTGGTGATGTCGACGGTGTTGGCATTCATGGACCGCATCTTCATGACGGCGAGCAGACCCATGCCGGCCATCACGACCAGCAAGAACGCCACGACACTCATGATCTTGGCGCGGATGGAAATGGTGGCGAGCATAATCGGGTCTCTTTGTGCTGGAGCCGGCGCGCCCGGAAGTTTTACGAATCAACCAAAGGGAGCAGCACCGACATCCAGCACCTGAGCACCTGTGCGGACGTTAACTACGACTCCGTACGAGTACGGAGCCCGAAAGAAATGAACAGGCGGCTAAGAATGCTCTGCGCTCAACGCATGAGCCCAAGCGCATCGGTGAAAAACTCCGGACCGCCAAAATTCCCGGATTTCAGAGCGAGCAACATCTCGCCTGCCTGCGCACCGACCGCACGCAGCACCGGGACGCCCGCGGCGATTTCCACGCCCACGAGAAACCCGGGAATCCTCAAGCGGTCGACCACGGCGCCGGATGTCTCGCCGCCCGCAACGATCAGGCGCCGGACGCCGGCCTGCACCAGGCCCTCGGCGATGTCGGCCATGGCCTGCTCGATGGCATGCCCGGCCGCGTCGCGGCCGTGACGCGCCTGAACGGCGGCAACGGCTTCCGGTGTCGCGCTCGAGGCGATCAGAACAGGACCATCCGCCAGGCGCGGCCGCGCCCAGGCCAGCGCGCGCTGCGCTTCGCCAGTACCTGCAACGACCTGCTCGGGATCAAGATGTAACACCGGCATGACACGCTCCGCGCTGGCGATCTGCTGAAGCGTCGCCTGCGAGCAGCTCCCGGCAAGGCAGGCCGCCGGGCCACCAACCGCCGCACCAGCGTCGCTGCCCGCCGCGCTCGACCGCACCTTTCCGGTCGACACCAGCGCCCGCGCCAGGCCAAGGCCGATGCCGGAGGCGCCGACCGACAGCCGATGCTCGGCGGCAACGAGTCCGATGGTCTCGAGGTCGCGGTCGAACACGGCGTCGATGATCGCGGCACCGATGCCCTTCTCCGCGAGTTCGGCCAGCCGCGCCCGCACGGCGTCTGCCCCGCGCGTGACTGTGGCGAGATCGACGAGGCCGATCTGCGTCTTGCTCTGGCGCGCCAAGACGCGCACCAGGTTGGAATCCCGCATCGGGTTGAGCGGATGGTCCTTCAGCGGGCTCTCGTTCAAGGGCACGGCGCCGACGAAGAGGTTGCCCTGATAGACGGTGCGGCCGGTCTCCGGAAAGGCCGGCGTCACCAGAACGACGCCTTCGCCGCAATCGGCGCGGAGCGCGTCCATGACGGGGCCGATATTGCCGGCGTCGGTGGAATCGAAGGTCGAGCAGATCTTGAACAGCACGTGGCCGGCGCCGCGGCCGCGCAGCCACGCCTCCGCCGCGCGCGAGCGGGACACAGCAAGGCCCGCCTCGATCGAGCGGCTCTTCAATGACACCACGACGGCATCGACCTCGGGCAACGCCAGATCATCGGCAGGCACGCCGATGGTCTGCACGGTGCGCAGGCCGGCGCGCGTCAGCGTGTTGGCGAGATCGGAGGCGCCGGTGTAGTCGTCGGCGATGCAGCCCAACGCAATTGTCACGGCTTCACTCCAGCGTAAGGCTTGAACCAGGCGAGCCCATCCGTTGTCTTGCCGCGCGGATTGTATTCGCAGCCGACGAAGCCGGCATAGCCGAGCCGGTCGAGCTCTTCGAACAGGAATGGATAGTTCAGCTCCTCGCCGTCGGGCTCGTTGCGCGAGGGGATGCTGGCGATCTGGATGTGGCCGATGATCGGCATCATCTCGCGCAGCCGCATGGTGACGTCGCCATGGATGATCTGGCAGTGATAGATGTCGAACTGGAGCTTCAGGTTCGGAAGCCGCAATTCCTGGATCAGGTCGCGCGCGAAACCGAAATCGTTGAGGAAGTAGCCGGGCACGTTGCGTGCATTGATCGGCTCGATCACGATGTCGATGCCGTGCGGTGCGAAGAACTCCGCGGCCCACGCCACTGACTTGTAGAACGCCTCGATCGCGACGCGCTCGCCGCGGTTGGCGATACCAGCCATCAGGTGCAGGCGCTTGACGCCGGTCGCCTTGGCATACGGCAGCGCCGTCTCCAGGCTGGCCTTGAGATCGGAGAAGCGCGCTGGCAACGCCGCAAAACCTTTCTCGCCGGCGTTCCAGTCGCCCGGCGGCAGATTGAACAGCGCCTGGGTCAGCCCGTTACGCTTGAGGCGCTCGCCGACCGCCTCGGCCGGATGCTCGTAGGGAAAGAGAAACTCGACGGCGGTGAAGCCGGCTTGCGCGGCGGCATCGAAGCGGTCGAGGAACGGCACCTCGGTGAACATCATCGAGAGGTTGGCGGCGAAACGGGGCATCGGAGTCCTCTCAGTTCTACTTGTCGCCGGGCAGCTTGACGCCGGTGACCTGCGCATACATCCGCGCCACCGACGCGTCGTCGTCGCGGCCCATGCCGGCGGCTGATGTCATCAGAAACATCTGAAGTGCGGCGGCAGAGACCGGCACCGGGAATCTGGCGCTGCGCGCCATGTCCTGGATGATGCCGAGGTCCTTCACGAAGATCTCGACCGCGCTACGCGGCGTGTAGTCGCCGTCGAGCACATGCGGCATCCGGTTCTCGAACATCCAGGAATTGCCGGCGGAGGCCGTGATCACCTCATAGACCTTGCGGATGTCGAGGCCCTGCTTGGCCGCGAACGCCATCGCTTCCGAAGCCGCGGCGATGTGCACACCGGCGAGGAGCTGATTGATCATTTTGAAGGCAGCGCCCTGCCCCGCGGCGTCACCGAGCTCATAGAGCTTTGCGGCCATGGCGTCGAGCGCTGGGCGCGCGCTGGCAAAAGCGGCGGAGCTGCCGGAAGCGAGGATGGTCAGCTCACCTTGCGCGGCGCGCTGGGCTCCGCCGGAGATCGGCGCATCCAGATAATGCCGGCCGGTGGCCTCCAACTGCTTGGCAAGGCGCCGCGCGATATCCGGGTCCATGGTCGCCGAGGATATGAAGACGCTGCCCTTCGGCATGGTCTCTGCGGCGCCGTCTTTGCCGAACAGGACGGTTTCGGTCTGGGCGGCGTTGACCACGACGCTGACGACGATATCGGCGTCCTTGGCCGCCTCGGCCGGCGTCCTGGCGCCTGCGCCGCCGTCCTTCACGAAGCGCGCGACGGCATCCGCCGAAACGTCGCAGCCGGTCACGGTATGGCCGGCACGCCTCAGCGAGGTCGCCATGCCAAAGCCCATCGAGCCGAGCCCGATCACGGCGATGCGCTGATTTTGTGACGTGGAGGCAGACATGCAACTAACCCTTGCGAAACGTTTCCCGGACGGCCGCCCTTTGCGGCGGCTCGGCGCACCGATAACACGGCTTGGCCGCGCTGCCAAAGCGTGAGACAAGCAGGCATGACGGCCATGAACAATGAGACACGGCTGCGTGAGGATATCTGCCGCTTCGGGCGGTCGCTGTTCGAGCGCGGACTGACGCCGGGCTCCTCCGGCAATATCAGCGTCAAGCTGGACGATGACGGCTGGCTGGTGACGCCGACCAACGCCTCGCTCGGCTTCCTCGACCCCGCGAAGCTCTCGCGGCTGGATAACCGGGGCCGGCTGGTTTCGGGCGATGCGCCGACCAAGGAAGTTCCGCTCCACACCGCGCTCTACGACACGCGCGGCAGCGCGCGCGCGATCGTGCATCTGCACTCGACCCATTCGGTCGCGCTCTCGATGCTGCCCGAGATCGACCCGCGCGCCGCGCTGCCGCCGATGACGGCCTATTACCTGATGAAATGCGGCGCCACCGCGCTCGTGCCCTATTACCGCCCCGGCGACCCTGCGGTGGCGGACGCCATCAAGGGCCTGGCGGGGAAATATTCATCGGTGCTGCTCGCCAATCACGGCCCTGTCGTCGCCGGCGACACGCTGGAGGCGGCTGTGTTCGCGACGGAGGAGCTGGAGGAAACGGCGAAGCTGTACCTGCTGCTGCGCGGCATGAGCCCGCGCTATCTGTCGCCGGAGCAGGTGAAGGATCTGGTGAAGGTGTTCGGGGTGACGTTGCCGGAGCATGGGGATGGGCATTAGCAGCTGATCATGGGCGGACGAGCGCCACCTCACCCACTGCCGTCATTCCCCGCGAAGGCGGGGAATCCAGTACGCTGCGGCTTCTCCGTATCCCGCTGACGTCTCGGAGTACTGGATCGCCCGATCAAGTCGGGCGATGACACCGAGGTGTTGCGCGAGCGCACCCGACACTTCGCGCCTAAAGCCCCAGATACGCCTTCCGCACATCCGGATTGCCCTTGATCTCCGCGGACGGACCCTGCATCAGCACGCGGCCGGTTTGCAGGATGTAGGCGCGGTCGGCGATCTCCAGACACTCGGCCATGCGCTGCTCGACGATCAGCACGGTCATGCCGGCGTCGCGGATCCGCTTCACCGCCTGAAAAATCTCGTCGACAAGCTTCGGCATGATGCCCTGCGAGGGCTCGTCCAGCATCAACAGCCGCGGGCGCGTCATCAGCGCACGGCCGATCGCGAGCATCTGCTGCTCGCCGCCGCTTAGCGTCTCGGCGCGCTGCTCGAGCCGTTCGGACAGGCGCGGGAACAGATTGAAGACGAGATCCAGCGGCTCCTCGCGGTTTGCCTCGCCGCGATAGAGATAGCTGCCGAGACGAAGATTGTCGCGCACTGACAGGCGCGGAAACAGCCGGCGGTTCTCCGGCACATAGGCGATGCCGGTGGCGGTGATGTGGTGCTGCGCCATGCCGTCGAGGCGCTTGCCGTCGAACGTCACGGAGCCCGAACGCGGGCGCTCGGCGCCGGCGATGGATTTGAGCAGCGTCGACTTGCCCGCGCCGTTGGCGCCGGCGACGCAGACGATCTCGCCCTTCTGAACCTCGATCGAGACCGCGGAGATCGCGACCAGGCCCTGATAGGCCGTCGTGACTTCACGCACCGACAGCATGACGATCTCCCAGATATGCGCTGATCACCTTGGGATCGCGGACGACCTCGGTGGGCTTGCCCTCGACCAGCACCTTGCCGAGGTCGAGCACGATGGCGCGATCGACCAGCGGCATCACGATCTCCATGACATGCTCGACCATCAGCACGGTAATGCCGGCATCGCGCACCTTGCGCACCAGCGCCACGCCGATCTGCGCCTCCGTCGGCGTCAGGCCGGTGAGGACCTCGTCGAGCAGCAGCAGCTTCGGTTCGGTCGCGAGCGCACGGGCGACTTCGAGGCGGCGCTTCTCGGCTGGCACGAGGTCGCTTGCGAGCACGTCGGCGCGCGCGGCAAGGCCGGTGAACTCCAGCACCTCATGCGCCTTGCGGCGCGCCTCGCGCATCACGGTGTTACGAACCAAAGCACCGACAATGACGTTGTCGATAACCGTCATGGTCTCAAAGCTCTTCACCACCTGGAAGGTGCGGCCGATGCCGCGCTGGCAGCGCTCGGCCGCCGGCATATGAGTGACGTCCTCGCCGTCGAACCAGATCGAGCCTTGCGTCGGCGGCAGCACGCCAGCGATGAGGTTGAACAGCGTCGACTTGCCGGCGCCGTTCGGGCCGATCAGGCCGACGATCTCGCCGCGGCCGACCGAGATCGAGACGTCGCTGTTGGCGACGAGGCCACCAAAACGCTGCCAGACGCCACGGGTTTCGAGGAGCGCGGTCATCGTGTGGCCCCCTTAGCTTTTGCGCGTGAGAAAAGGCTCACCAGACCCTGCGGCAACGCGAGCGAGATCAGCACGATCAGGGCGCCGTAGACGATGAGGTCGACGCCGCGCCCGGAGCCGCCGATATAGGAGCGCGTCAGCTCGGTCATCGGGATCAGGATGGCAGCCCCTAACACCGGCCCCCAGAGGGTGCCGATGCCGCCGAGCACGGCCGGCAACGCCATCAGCAGCGAGAACTGGAAGCCCATCACGCTCTCTGGATCGATATAGGCGAGAAACTGCGCATAGAAGGCGCCGCCAATGGCGACGAGGAAGGCGGAAACGGCTGCCGCGCCCATCTTGGAGTTGAACACGACGACGCCGAGGCTTTCGGCCGCCTCCGGATTGTCCTTCACCGCACGCCACCAAAAGCCCCATTTGGAGTCTTCCAGCCACCAGGTGACGAACCAGGCGAGGCAGCAGAGCGCCAGCGCGAAATAGAAGTACGGCAGCTTGGTGCGCAGGAACTGGAATTTCAGCCAGCTGTCGCCGCGGATCGGAATGGTGATGCCCATCGCAGCTCCCGCCCACTCCCAGTTCTGGAACAGCAGCAGACCGATTTCGGCGATGACGATGGTCGCGATCACGAAGTAATGGCCGCGCAGGCGGAAGAAGGGATAGCCGAGGCCCATCGCGATCAGGGCGGCAATCACGCCGCCGCCGAGCATGCCGAACCAGGGCAGCACACCGAACTTGGTGAACAAGAGCTCGGTGGTGTAGGCGCCGATGCCGAAATAGAGCGCATGGCCCAGCGAGATCTGTCCGCAATAGCCGGAGAGGATGTTCCAGCTCTGCGACAGCGCCGCATACATCAAGGTCAGGACGAGGATGTTCTGGACGTAGACATCCTTGATGAACAGCGGCGCGAGCGCTGCGAGCCCGGCCAGCACCGCGGCGATGATGAGGTCGCGGCGGCGCCGCGCGGCAAAATTCTTGTCCATCACATCGACCCGAACAGGCCACGCGGCCGGATGAAGACGACGAGCAGATAGACGGCGTAGATGCCGACCGATTTCAGCGACGGCGGCAGCACCAGTGCGGTGACCGCTTCGACGAGACCGACGATGATGCCACCAGCGAAGGCGCCGAACACGCTGCCGAATCCGCCGAGCGCCACCGTGACATAGGCGATCAGCGCAAAGGACGCGCCGACATCGGGATAGATGTAGAAGAACACCGCCATGATGGCGCCGGCCAGACCGACCAGCGCTGCGCCAAGGCCCCAGCCCAGCGCGAACACGCGGTTCTTGTCGATGCCGACGAGGGCCACCGCGCCGGGATCCTCACGCGTCGCTTCCAGCGCACGGCCGAAATCGGTGCGATGGATGAAGAAATAGAGGCCGGCAAAGGCGAGAATCGAAACCAGCGCGCCGATCAGCTGCGGCTCCGGCAGGAAGATGCCGGCGACCGATATCGTCTTCCCGCCGAGCCATGACTGCGGAATGCTGCGATAATCAGGCGTGAAGAAGAACTGCGCCAGGCCGCGCATCACGATGGCAAGGCCGAAGGTTGAGAAGATCTGCACCATGCCGGCATTGGCCTTGGCTCGCATGGCGAAGCGCACAATCAGTAAGTAGACGACAGCTCCGAACACGAACAGCGCCGCGGCGACCAGCGGTGCCGACAACAGGGGATCGATGGCAAAGAACGCGAACAGAAAGAAGCTCGCATACATCGCGATCATCAGGAACTCGCCATGGGCGAAGTTCACGACGTCCATCAGGCCGAAGATCAGCGCGAGGCCGACCGCAATCAGTCCGTAGAGCAGGCCCATGAGCAGGCCGCTCGCGAGACTCTGGATAATGGCTTGGGCTGTCAAAAGTCGTCCCCCACAAATGCGCTCAGGATAAGCGCGGAAGCTACCTCCTCCGTCATTGCGAGGAGCTCGCGACAAAATTGCGAAGCAATTTTGCGCTGATGCGACGAAGCAATCCAGACTGTCTCCGTGGATACATTTCTGGATTGCTTCGCTTCGCTCGCAATGACGGCGCGGTGAAGCAGCTCGATTTTCTATCCTGCTCCCGCCGCTTACTTCATCGGCCAGCTTGCCTCGGCGATCGCGGCCTGCGGCGGGAAGATGGTGACGAACTTACCGCCGACATATTGCAGCAGCACCGGGTCGGCGTCGTTATTCTGGCCCGCTTCGTCGAACTTGACGCGCTTCCAGGGCATGATGGTCTGCTCGCCGGGGATGTCGGTCGCGGCCAGCGCGTCGCGGATCTTCTCGCCATCGGTCGACTTGGCGCGGCTGATGGCATCGGCGAGGATGATCAGGCCCATGAACTGGCGCGAGGTGAGGTCGTTGAAGTCCTTGCCGGACCGCGCCTTGAACATCGCGTTGATCTTGCCGACCATCGGACGCTTCTGCGCGAGGTCGAGCGAGAAGGTGCCGCGCGAGATCACGCCTTCGAGCTTGTCACCGACGGCATCATAGAGCGCCTTCTCCGAGAAGCCGGCGTCCTGCGCCACGATCGCGTTCGGCTTGTAACCGAGCTCGGCCATGGTCTTGACCAGCAGGATGCCGTCGGTGGTGTAGCTCGAGGGCATCAGCACGTCGGCATTGGCGGTCTTGAGCTGCTGCACCTCGGCCGACAATGACGGCGAGTTGGCGCGATACTTGATGTCGGTGACGATCTTGTAGCCGCGCTCGCCGGCGATCTTGGCCTGGGCGTTGCCGGAGTCGGTGCCGAAGATGGTGTCCTCGTGGAACAGCGACAGCGTCTCGATCTTGGTGCCCTTCTTCTTCATGGCATCGAAGAAATCGAACATCGCGGCCGAGTACATCTCGTCATGCGGGGCGGCGCGGAAGTAATATTTGAGGCCGCGGCGATGCAGGCTCGGCGAGGAATTGTCGGCGGAGACGAACGGGATCTGGTAGCGCTCGCAGATCTGGCTGACGGTGACGGCGACCGCGCTCTGATAGGTGCCGATGATGGCGGCGACCTTCTCCTGCGTGATCAGGCGCTCGGCCTCGGCGCGGCCCTTCTGCGGATCGGCCTGGTGGTCGGCGAACACGAGGCGCACCTTGGCGCCGCCGAGGCCCGGCAGGCCCTCACCTTTCGCCAGCGGCAGGTCGAAATCGGTGTCCTTGTTGATGACTTCGAGCGCGGTCTCATAGGCTTTCTGGGCATCGACGCCCTGCTGCGCGCTGCCGCCGGAGAACGGATAGATCACGCCGATCACGACTTCCGAAGTCTGTGCGCGCGCGGCCAGCGGCACCAGCGCGGCTGTAGCGGTAGCTCCCAACAACACGTCGCGGCGAGAGATCGTCATGACAAAGTCCCCTGTTACTGAATTTCGGCTGATCGAATGAAGTGATTGATGGCTGCGGTAAAGCCCGAACAAGCAGCAAACGCTGCCTGCTAAATCACGGCCATGGTCCTGTTCTTGAGATCCGTCACCAGCATCAGCCCGGGCGAATGCGTGATCGCGAACGGCAGCTTCGCGGCGTTGATGACGGATTGCGGCGTGACGCCACAGGCCCAGAACACCGGAATCTCATCATCGGCGACCGGCACGGGATCGCCGTAGTCGGGCTTGGCAATGTCCTTGATGCCGATCAGATGCGGATGGCCGAGATGCACGGGCGCGCCGTGCACGGCCGGATAGCGCGAGGTGATCTGCACCGCGCGGATCGCATCCGCCGGCTTGAACGGACGCATCGACACCACCATCGGGCCGGCAAACGGTCCGGCCGCGCCGCAGGCGATGTTGGTGCGATACATCGGCACGCGCACGTTCTTCTCGATGTGGCGGATCGGCATTCCCTCCTCAAGCAGGGCCTCTTCGAACGAGAAGGAGCAGCCGAGCACGAAGGTGACGAGATCGTCGCGCCAATGCTTCGTCACGTCGGTCGGCTCGTCGACGACCTCGCCGTCGCGCCAGACGCGATAGCGGGGCACGTCGGTGCGGATGTCGAGATCGGCACCGAGCGAAGGGATGTAAGGGCTGCCGACATCGGACATCCCAATGATCGGGCACGGCTTCGGATTGAGCTGGCAGAAGCGGTGAAAGGCGCCGGCACATTCCGCCGGCAGGATCGCCAGATTGCCCTGAACGAATCCTGGGGCGACGCCGGCGGTGGAGGCGACCAGCCCGTTGCGGTAGGCGAGCCGGGCCTTGCGGCTCGGGAGCATGTCGGGCGTTTCAGTTTGCTGCGCTGCCACCAAAACAGTCATGTGATCGACCTGCCTATAAACTCGACAAAGACAAGCCAACACCAAGCGTGCTATAAAGTCTAATCGTCGTTTCTAATCAATCTCGATAAATCTGATTTATCGACTGGGAAAATCCTTCCAATGCTGGACTTCAGGTCGATCGAGACATTCCTCTGGGTTGTGAAGCTCGGCAGCTTTCGGGGCGCCGCACAACGGCTCAATACCACCCAGCCGGCGATCTCCCAGCGTATCGCCCAGCTCGAGCGCGAGATGGGCGTGAAGCTCCTCAATCGCGATCATCGCGTGGCCTCGCCGACACCGAGCGGCCGGCAGATGATGGTCTATGCGGAGAAGCTGATCGGCCTGCGGGCCGCGATGATGGCGGAGATCGGCGACCGCTCGGCGATGCGCGGCGTCATGCGCCTCGGTGTCGCCGAGACCATCGTGCACACGTGGCTGCCGCGCCTGGTGAAGAGCGTGAACGAGGTCTATCCGAACCTGTCGCTGGAGATCGAGGTCGACATCACGCCGAACCTCACCGCGCGCCTGCTCGCGCAGGAGATCGAGCTTGCGTTTGTGGTGGGACCGCTGTCCGCTTCCGGCGTGCACAATCGCGTGCTCGCCGATTATCCGATCGGATTCCTCGCAAGCCCCTCGCTCGGCCTCGGCCAGGGTCCGGTGACGCCGGCGGAGCTCGCGCGATTTCCAATCATCACCTTTCCGCGCAAGACCAAGCCTTACGAGGTCGTGCGCGAAGTGTTCGACCGGCCTGAGCTGCCGCCGATCCGGCTGCACGCCTCCGCCTCGCTGGCCACCGTCATCCACATGGCGGTAGAAGGACTCGGCATCGCCGTGATCCCCGACGCCATCGTCGAGAACGAGCTTGCCGACGGGCGGCTGCAACTGCTCGACACCGATCTCGCGATCGCGCCGCTGACCTTCACCGCGAGCTGGCTCGCCTCGCCCGACGTCGTGGCAGTCGAGCGCGTCGCCGAGCTGGCACGGCAAATTGCGCAGAGCAGCCTCGCGGTTGACGCGCCCGCGCTGGCGCGTCATTGAAAAAGGCGCCGGACAATTGAGAGACTGACCGCATGAGCCGAGCCGCCACCAACCTGCAGATCGATTCCGCCCGCCTCTGGGGCTCCATCCACGAGACCGCGCAGTTCGGCGCGACGACCAAGGGTGGCGTGCGGCGGCTAACGCTGAGCTCCGAGGACAAGCAGGTCCGCGACTGGTTCCGCAAGGCCTGCGAAGACGCGGGCCTGGAGGTGCATGTCGATGCGCTCGGCTCGATGTTCGGCCTGCGCAAGGGACGCGACATGTCGAAGCCGCCCGTCGGCATCGGCTCGCATCTCGACACCCAGCCGACCGGCGGCAAGTATGACGGCATTCTGGGTACGCTCGGCGCACTCGAAGTGATCCGCACGCTGAACGATGCCGGCATCGAAACCGAAGCGCCGATCTGCGTCGTCAATTGGACCAACGAGGAAGGCTCGCGCTTCGCACCGGCGATGATGGCCTCCGCGGCTTACGTCGGCGACTTCACCACCGATGACATTTTGTCGCGCAAGGACGCCGAGGGTACGACCGTCGGCCAGGCGCTCGACGGCATCGGCTATCGCGGCGACAAGCCGGTCGGCTTCCAGAAGCTCGGCTGCTTCGTCGAACTGCACATCGAGCAGGGCCCGATCCTGGAGGCCGAAGGCAAGACCATCGGCGTGGTCGATTCCGGTCAGGGCGTGCTGTGGTACGACGGCAAGATTTCCGGCTTTGAGAGCCATGCGGGATCGACGCCGATGCCGCTGCGGCGTGATGCGCTGGCGACACTGTCGGAGATCGTGCTGGCGATGGAGGCGATCGCGAAAAAGCACGGGCCGAACGCGGTCGGCACCATCGGCGAGGCCGTGATCGCAAACCCTTCGCGCAACGTCATTCCCGGCGAGATCGCCTTCACCATGGATTGCCGCAGCGCGGATGGTGCTATCATGGACGCGCTCGATCGCGAATTGCGCGCCGCGATTGCCGAGATCGCCGCGCGCCGCAAGGTCGAGGTCAAGATCGACCTGGTCTGGCGCAAGCCGCCGACGCATTTCGATCCCAAGCTGATTGCGGCGGTCGAGAACGCGGCGAAGACGCTCGGCTATTCGTCTCGCCGCATCACCTCCGGAGCTGGCCACGACGCCTGCAACCTCAACACCGTCATACCGGCGGCAATGGTGTTCGTGCCCTGCAAGGACGGCGTCAGCCACAACGAGCTGGAGGACGCCACGCAGCCCGACTGCGCCGCGGGCACCAACGTTCTCATGCACACCGTGCTGGCGATCGCCGGCGTCGCGTCCTGACCGGAGGGAGCCATGTGCGGAGTTTTCGTCGACGCCAATGAAACGCTTGCCCTGATCATGGAGCGGCTGGAGAAGCCGGGCGATCCCAAGGTGCGGATCCACCGGAATCCCGACATCAAGCCCGAGCAATACCCCGAGATCCTCGACGGCGCCGAGATCGCCATCGTCGATCACACCGCGCTGCCGACCGACGTCGCGAAGAAGTGCGCAGGGCTGAAGCACGTCGTATTCCTCGGCACCGGTGCGCGCAGCTACATGAATCCGGAGGAACTGGCCGAACTCGGCATCTCCGTGCATCTGATCAAGGGCTACGGCGATACGGCGGTGGCGGAATCCGCGATCGCGCTGATGTGGGCCTCCGCCCGCGTCATCGCGATGATGGATCGCGAGATGCGCGGCGGCAACTGGCTGCGCGAGGACGGCATGCAGCTCACCGGCAAGACACTCGGGCTGATCGGCTTCGGCGGCATCGCCGCGGAAGTTGCGCGCATTGCGTCCGGCAGCGGCATGAAGGTGATCGCCTGGAACCGCTCGCCGAAGAGCTGTCCTGGCGTGGAATTCACCGATCTCGACACCGTGCTGGCAAGGAGCGACGTCGTATCGCTGCATCTGCTGCTCAACGACGAGACGCGCGGCATGATCACGCGCGAGAAGATCCTTGCGATGAAGCGTGGCGTCGTCCTCATCAACACCGCCCGCGCCGCGATCGTCGACGAGGCTGCGATGATCGACGCGCTGAAGTCGGGCCACATCCGCCATGCCGGTCTCGACGTATTCAACATCGAGCCGCTGCCCGGCGATCATCCGCTGACGAAACTGCCGAACGTGACGCTGTCGGCGCATTCCGCCTTCCGCACGCCGGAAGCGAGCGAGAACCTGATTGGCGCGGCGTGGGAGCACTGCCGCCGGATCGTGAAGGGATAAGAACAACAACAATGGCCGATTACCGCACCATCAAGGCAGAGCCGCTCACCAATGCCATCCACGCCATCGTCAAGGCGGGTGGGTCTACCGACCGCGAAGCGGAGCTCGTGTCCACCAATCTCGTCGAGGCCAATCTTAGGGGACATGACTCTCACGGCGTCGGCATGATCCCGCGCTATGTCCAGAGCGTCACCAACGGCGGCCTCGCCGTGAACCAGCACGTCAAGATCGTGCTCGACACTGGTCCGCTCCTCACCCTCGACGGCCTCACCGGCTACGGCCAGGTGATCGGCCAAGAAGCGATGGAGCTGGCGGCCGAGCGCGCCAAGCGCAACGGCGTGTGTCTCGTCGGCCTCTCCAACTCGCACCACATCGGCCGCATCGGCCACTGGGCCGAGCAGTGCATCGATCACGGGCTGGTCTCGATCCACTTCGTCAACGTGATCTCGCGCCCGATCGTGGCGCCCTGGGGCGGCAGCGATGCGCGCCACGGCACCAACCCGTTCTGCGTCGGCATCCCGCGCAGGGGCAAGGAGCCGATCGTGCTCGACTTCGCCACCAGCAGGATCGCGCAGGGCAAGACCCGCGTGGCCCACAACAAGGGCGTCGAGCTGGAGCCCGGCACCATCATCGACAATGAAGGCAAGCCAACGGTCGACCCGCGCTACACCGTGATCCCACCGTACGGCGCCATCCTACCGTTCGGCGAGCACAAGGGGTCGGGCCTCGCGTTGGTCTGCGAAATCCTCGGCGGCGCCCTCTCCGGCGGGCAGGTGGTCAAGAGCCCGTCCGACGGCAAGTACAACGTCCTCAACGGCATGCTCTCGATCGTCATCGATCCCAACAAGCTCGGCACCGCCGAAAACCTCGCACGCGAAGTCGAGAGCTTCGTCGCCTGGCACACCGGCTCCCCGCCCGCCTCCGGCGTCGACAAGGTGAAGATCGCCGGCGAGCCTGAACGCGAGACCAAGAAGAAGCGGCTGGCCGAAGGCATTCCGATCGATCCGAACACCTGGCAGGAAATTCTGGATGCCGGGAAGCGGTTCGGGCTGGATCAGGCCGCGATCGAGAAGATCGTGGGCTGATTGGGACGAAGTAATCTCAACCGATGTCGTCCCGGACGAGCGCAGCGTAGCGGAGCGCGGATCCGGGATCCATAACCACAGGAAGTGGTTTGGCGAAGACTCGGGGTTAGCAGCTCACGTCGCAACCACTTCCTGTGGTGATGGGTCCCGGCCTTCGCCGGGACGACCCCCGCAGTTGTTAGCGTGCCCTAATCCACCATCTCTGCCACCGCCTTGCCGCAGGCCGTCGTGTCGGCGTTACCGCCGAGGTCCTTGGTCCGGAGCGTGCGTTCGGCGAGCGTGCGCTCGATCGCGTCGACGATCGACTTGCCGGCTTCCTTCTCGCCGAGATGTTCCAACATCATCGCGCCCGACCAGATCATGCCGATCGGGTTGGCGATGCCCTGCCCCGCGATGTCAGGCGCCGAGCCGTGCACCGGCTCGAACACCGAGGGGAAATCGCCCTCGGGATTGATGTTGCCTGACGGCGCAATGCCGATGGTGCCGGTGCAGGCCGGGCCGAGATCGGAGAGGATGTCGCCGAATAGATTGGAGCCGACCACGACATCGAACCAGTCCGGATGCAGCACGAAGTTCGCGGTAAGAATGTCGATGTGGTACTTGTCCCACTTCACGCCCGGGAACTTCTTGGCCATCGCCTCCACGCGTTCGTCCCAATAGGGCATCGTGATGGAGATGCCGTTCGATTTCGTCGCCGACGTCAGGTGCTTCTTCGGCCGCGACTGCGCGAGCTCGAAGGCGAACTTCAAAATGCGATCCACGCCGGTGCGGGTCATCACCGTCTGCTGTGTCACGAACTCACGGTCGGTGTCCGGGAACATGCGGCCGCCGACGGAGGAATATTCGCCTTCGGTGTTCTCGCGCACCACCCAGAAATCGATGTCGCCGGGCTTGCGGTTCGCCAGCGGGGACGGCACGCCGGGCATCAGCCGAACCGGGCGCAGGTTCACATACTGGTCGAACTCGCGACGAAACTTGATCAACGAGCCCCACAGCGAGACGTGGTCCGGAATCTTGGCCGGCCAACCGACCGCACCGAAATAGATCGCATCGTGCTTACCGATCTTTTCCTTCCAGTCATCCGGCATCATCTGGCCGTGCTTCTCGTAATAGTCCCAGGACGAGAAGTCGGAATGGTCGAATTGCAGGGACACCCCGTGCTTCTTCGCCGCCGCCTCCAGAACGCGCTGGCCCTCAGGCATCACTTCCTTGCCGATGCCGTCGCCGGGAATGACCGCGATCCGGTATTGTTTCTTACTCATCGAGAATGTCCCTGGTTGGTTCGGCAGCCGCCGCCTTTTGATCGCACTGCAATGGACCAAACGCGGCGGCAGTGCAACGCTGCACTGCAATGTTGACCATGGCGCGACCGAGCGCCTACTGATTTGATCCTGTTCCTGTCCTGCGAGTCCCCTTCATGGATCTGCATCTGCGTGGCAAGCGCGTCCTGATCACGGGCGCATCCAAGGGCATCGGCGCGGCCGCCGCCGAGGCGTTTGCCGAGGAAGGCGCGCATCTGCTGCTCGCTGCCCGCAGCGGCGAGCAGCTCAAGGCGCTGGCCGAGCGGTTGCGCTCCGCGCACCAGGTCGATGCCGCGACGAGTATCGTCGATCTACGCAAAGCCGAGGACATCGCGCGGCTCGCCAAGGAAGCTGCGGACATCGACATCCTCGTCAACAACGCCGGCGACATCCCTGGCGGGTCCATCGACAAGATCGACGAGGCGACCTGGCGGCACGCCTGGGAATTGAAAGTGTTCGGCTACATCAACCTCACGCGGCAGATCTATGCGCAGATGAAGGCCAAGGGCGGCGGCGTGATCGTTAACGACATCGGCGCGGCCGGCGAGAAGTTCGATGCCAATTACATCTGCGGCAGCGCCGGCAATGCCGCGCTGATGGCCTTCACCCGTGTGCTCGGGGGAAAAAGTCTCGCCGACAACATCCGCGTGGTGGGCATCAATCCCGGCCCTGTCGGCACCGACCGCCACGTCACCCTGCTCAAGACGCGGGCAAAGCACCAATTCGGCGACGAGAGCCGCTACAAGGAATTCCAGAAGAGCCTGCCGCTCGGGCGCCCTGCGCATGCGCGCGAGATCGGCGACCTCATGGCGTTCCTGGCGTCGGACCGCTCGGGCTACACGTCCGGGGTGATCTATACCGTCGATGGCGGCATCAGCGCCGGGTGGGGTTAGAATTCGGCGCTGGTTATGACCACGCTGCGCGCCGCACACACCGTCGAGCGCAGCGAAGCAATCCGGACCGCCGCTGCGGTTGCATTCCTGGATTGCTTCGCTGCGCTCGCAATGACGACACCAAGAACGGGCATAGGAGTAAAATAGTTGTCTCAAGAGCTGATCCGCGAAACCGCGTGCACCGTCGTCGACAAATTGCGGTCTGGCGACGTCTCGCCGCTCGAACTGCTGGACGTATTGGAAAAGCGCATCAGTGAAGTCGATGGCAAGGTCAACGCGCTGCCGACGCTGTGCTTCGATCGCGCCCGGGATAACGCCAAGGCGCTGATGCAGAAGCCGGCCGGCGCGCGCGGGCTGCTCGCGGGCCTGCCGGTGCCGATCAAGGATCTGACCGACGTTGCGGGCGTGCTGAACACCCAGGGCTCGCCGATCTTCAAGGACAACATCCCCGCGAAATCCGACCTCATGGTCGAGAACCTCGAGGCCAATGGCGCGGTGGTCTACGCCAAATCCAACACGCCGGAATTCGGCGCTGGCGCCAACACCTTCAACGAGGTGTTCGGTGCGACCCTCAATCCCTGGGATACTTCGAAATCTGCCGCCGGCTCCTCCGGCGGCGCGGCAGTGGCGCTGGCCACTGGCATGGCCTGGCTCGCGCAGGGCTCCGACATGGGCGGCAGCCTACGCAGTCCGGCAAGTTTCTGCGGCATCGTCGGCATGCGGCCGAGCATCGGCCGCGTCGCGCATACGCCGAAGGCGGGCATCGACCGCAATCTCGGCGTGCAGGGCCCGATGGCCCGCAACGTCGAGGATCTCGCGCTGCTGCTGGATGCCATGAGCGGCGACTATGCCGCCGATCCGCTGTCGCTGCCGGCGCCTCTGACGTCGTTCCTGTCGGCTGCGCAGTCCGGCAAGAAGCCGAGGCGTATCGCCTATTCGCCCGATCTCGGCATTACGCCGGTCGATCCCGAGGTCAAGGCGATCACACGCAAGGCGGCTGAACGCTTCGCCGAGGCCGGCGTCACCGTCGAGGAGGCGCATCCGGACTGGCGCGAGGCGCATGAATGCTTCCACGTGCTGCGCGCTTTCGACTTCGCGATCAGCAAGGCGCAACTTCTCCGCACCAAGCGTGACCTGCTCAAGCCAGAGGTGATCTGGAACATCGAGGAAGGCCTCAAGCTCACCGTCGAGCAGCTCGAACGTGCCGAGGCCCACCGCGTCGGCATGACCGCGCGCGCGGTCGAGTTCTTTAGCACCTACGATCTCCTGCTGGTGCCGACCACGATCGTGCCGCCCTTCCCGGTCGAAAATCGCTATGTCGCCGAATGCGCGGGTAAGCGATTTGACAATTACGTCGAATGGCTCGGCATCGTCTATGCCATCACGCTCGCTTGCTGCCCATCACTGTCGCTGCCCTGCGGCTTCACGGCGTCGGGCCTGCCGGTCGGCGTGCAGGTGGTCGGCGCACCGCGTGCGGATGCGCAAGTGATCGCAGGCGCGAAGGTGCTGGAGGATATATTGGGCCTGCGCGGCACGACCCCGATCGATCCGAAGGTAAAGAAGTAGCCTCTCTCATGCCCCGGACGCAGCGCAGCGCCTCTTCGGCGGTGCGCTGCAGAGCCGGGGCCCACCTCGCCGAGACCTCTTGTGCATCTCCTGGGTCCCGGCTCCGCGGCGCAGCGCTGACGCGCTGCACCTTGTCCGGGACACGAGACCTCACCTCCCGCTCGTCGCCTCCAGACTCCGGCTGTAGCGCGACATCGCAAAGCAAAAGACAAAATAGATTGCGGCGACGAAGATATAGACCTCGACGGAAAACTGCTGCCAGGCGGGATCGATGATCGCGGTCTTCGCCGTCGTCAGCAGGTCGAAGATGCCGATGATCAGCACGAGACTGGTGTCCTTGAAGAAGGCGATGAAGGTGTTGACCAGCGGCGGGATGACGTGGCGGATCGCCTGCGGCAGGATGATCAGCCGGTTCTTGCGCCAGTAGGACAGCCCGAGCGCGTCGGCAGCCTCATATTGACCACGCGGCACGGCCTGAAGGCCACCGCGGATGACTTCGGCAAGGTAGGCGCCCGCGAACAGGATGATCGCGATCTGTGCCCGCAGGAGCTTGTCGATGTTGAAACCACTGGGCATGAACAGCGGAAACATCACGCTGGCCATGAACAAGAGGCTCACCAGCGGCACGCCGCGGATCAGCTCGACATAGAGCACACTGAGCGAACGGATCGCTGGAAGCTTTGAACGCCTGCCGAGCGCGACAAGGATGCCGAGTGGAAAGCCGAACGCGAGTCCAAACGTCGCCAGGATCAGCGTGACCGGCAATCCGCCCCAGCGATCCTGCGAGACGAAAGAGAGTCCCAGCACCCCGCCCCACATCAGCACGCTGATTAGCGCGAGCGCACCGATCCAGATGAAAACGAGCTCGCGCCGCCACAGGGCGCGGCGGGTCGAGAGATAGAACAGCGCGATGAACAGCACGACCGACAGCGCCGGCCGCCACTGCTCGTGGAACGGATAGGTGCCGAACAGGATGAAGCGGTACTTTTCAGGAATGACCGCCCAGCAGGCGCCGATGCCGCGCACCGCGCGGCAAGCGCTGGAATCATTCACCGGCGTAAGCCAGACCGCACTGGCAACGCCCCATTGCACGAAGCTGAACACACCCTTCGCGAGCACCGCCAGCAGCACGATCGTGAGGATGCTGTTCGGGATCGACGAGAACAAGTTGCTGCGCAGCCAACGCAGCATCGGATTGCCAACTTGCGGGCGGCGAGCGGCACGCGGCACATCCGGCATATCGCTGATCGCCGTCATCCTCAGCGCTCCACCAGCGCGATGCGCGCGTTGTACCAGTTCATGAAGAAGCTGATGCCGAGACTGATGGTCAGGAATACCGCCATGATCAACGCGATCGCCTCGATCGCCTGACCTGTCTGGTTCAGCGTGGTGTTCGCGATCGAGACGACATCCTGGTAGCCGATCGCGACCGCAAGCGAGGAGTTTTTTGTCAGATTGAGGTACTGGCTCGTCATCGGCGGCACGATGACACGTAGGGCCTGCGGCAGGATGATCTGCCGCAGCATGAAGCTGCGGCGCAGACCGAGCGCGTTGGCGGCATCCCACTGTCCCCGCGGCACCGACTGGATGCCGCTGCGCACGATCTCGGCGATGAAGGCCGAGGTGTAGGTGACGAGTGCGATCAGCAGCGCGAAATATTCGGGCGCCAGCGTCAGCCCGCCGACGAAGTTGAAGCCGCGCAGCTGGGGCCATTCGATCCGCCAGGATACGCCGAGCAGCACGGACACCAGCGCCGGCAACGCAATCACCAGCGCAACCGCAAAGGGCCAAGCTGGCCGCGGCTTGCCATCGCGCATCTGCTGCGCGATCTGCCATCGCCGGACGACATAGAACACCGCGCAACCCAGCACCGCGGCGCCGAGGACCGCGAGGTGCGGCGGGCCGAACGGGATCGCCGGCAGGATCAAGCCGCGATTGGAGAGGAACACACCCTCGACAGGTCGCCACGCGGCGCGTGCAGCCGGCAGCGCCTGCATCAACACGTACCAGAACAGGAGCTGAAGCAGCAGCGGGATATCGCGAAGCGTCTCGACATAGACCGCGGCGAGCCGTGACAGCAGCCAGTTCGCCGACAATCGCGAGATGCCGATTAGCGTGCCCAAAATCGTCGCGAGCACGATCCCGATCACGGCAACGCGCAAGGTGTTGGCGACGCCGACGACGAAGGCCCAGAGGTAAGTGTCTCTCGGACTATAGGCGAGCAGACTGTCGGCGATGGGCATGCCGGCCTCGCGGCCGAGGAAGGCAAAACCGGTGGTGATGCGGCGGGCCGAGAGGTTGGTGACGGTGTTGGACCAGAGGAAGGCGACGACCGCAACCGCGATGCCGACGACCAGGACCTGCCAGAACAGGCCCTTCAGCTCGCGGCGCCCGAAGGCGCCGAAGAAGCGGCGGCGCGGCGGCGGTCTCGGCGCATCTGAGGTCACGGCACAAAAATCCTTCTCAAGGGGCAGCGATTTCCGGCAGCGCACGTCAACTGTTGCACCAAACTTCGATTCATGCAACAAATGTTTCATGGCCGAGCCCGCGAAATCCTCGCCGTTGAGCGAGCTGCGTATTGCATTGCCATCGCTCCCGATGCGCTTGCAGGAGGTCGGACGCTTCGTCGCCGCCAACGATTACGACGCCACCACCCGTTCGATGCGCGATCTCGCGGCGGAAGCCGGCGCCGATCCTGCCGCGTTCACGCGGCTTGCGAAGGCGATCGGCTATTCGGGCTGGGAGGAGTTGCGCGCGGCGCTGACCGAGGCGCGGCGGCCGTCGCAGACCGCGCCCTTCTCCGGCCGCGCAAGAGGCCGTCGCCACGGGCCGAACGCCGATGTCGCGCTCGTCACCAACAAGCTTGCGGCCGAGGCCGCCGGCCTTCCGCGGATCCCGGCACACCCGATCGCGGAAGCTGCCTGCGCGCTGCACGATGCCAAGCGGATCTGGATCGCCGGCTATCGCAGCTGCCGCAGCGTCGCGGAATTGCTGAACTACGAGCTGCGACTGTTTCGGCCCGAGCAGGTCCAGCTCGTCGGCGCTTCCGGGCCCGACGACCTC
The DNA here is from genome assembly GCF_900099855.1 of Bradyrhizobium sp. Rc2d. NCBI lineage: Bacteria > Pseudomonadati > Pseudomonadota > Alphaproteobacteria > Hyphomicrobiales > Nitrobacteraceae > Bradyrhizobium > Bradyrhizobium sp. Rc2d. The sequence goes on from NZ_FNCU01000045.1 coordinate 49,559, forward strand.
GATCTCGGCGCGTTCCGGCCCGGGGAAGCCGTTATCGTCGTCGGCTTCCTGCCCTACACGCATGCAAGCGTCCGCGTCGCACAGGCAGCCTATCGCGCCGGCGCGACACTGATCGCCATCGCGGATAGTCTCTCGGCACCAATGGCCGAGGGCGCCGACCACGTGCTGCTGTTCGAGGCGGCGTCCTCTCCGGGCTTCTTTCCGAGCCTCACCGGCGCGATTGCGATCGCGCAGTCGCTCGCGGCGGTCACGTTCTCGCTCGGCGGCGTTGCCGCGAAGAAGCGTCTGGAAAGTACCGAGGCGCGACTCGCTGCGACCTCCACTTACGTCCCAGAGAAAGGTTGACCCATGGCCGCTCGCACCAGCCGCGTGCTGCACCGCTCGTTGCGCGAAGCGCCGCCCAAGGCGATCGGCGGTGAAGGCGTCTATCTCTTTGCCGAGGACGGCCGGCGCATCATCGACGCCTCCGGCGGCGCGGCGGTCTCCTGCCTCGGGCACCAGCACCCGCGCGTGATCGCGGCGATGGCGAAGCAGGCCGCGACGCTTGCCTATGCTCATACGGCGTTCTTCTCCTCCGAGCCGGCCGAGGCGCTGGCTGAAGCGCTGGTCGGGCATGAGCCCGGCGGTCTCGCCTACGCCTATTTCGTCAGCGGCGGATCGGAGGCGATCGAGGCCAGCATCAAGCTCGCCCGGCAATATTTCATCGAGCGCGGCGAGCCGCAGCGGCAACACTTCATCGCCCGGCGGCAGAGCTATCACGGCAACACGCTCGGCGCGCTGGCCGCCGGCGGCAATGCCTGGCGGCGCGCACCCTATGCACCGCTACTCTCGGCGGCATTCAGCCACGTGACGCCGGCCTTCGCCTATCACGAGAAGCGCGAGGACGAGTCGGATGCGCAGTTCGTCGCGCGCCTCGCCGCCGAGCTCGAGGCCGAGTTTCAGCGGCTTGGCCCCGACAGCGTGGCGGCGTTCCTCGCCGAGCCCGTCGTCGGCGCCACCGCCGGCGCCGTGACTGCACCCGACGGCTACTTTAAGGCCATGCGCGAGATCTGCGACCGGCACGGCGCGCTGCTCATCCTCGACGAGGTCATGTGCGGCATGGGCCGCACCGGCACAACGCACGCCTGGGAGCAGGAAGGTGTCGCGCCCGACATCCAGGCCATCGCGAAGGGTCTCGGCGGCGGCTATCAGCCGATCGGCGCGATGCTCGCGAGCGGCAAGATCGTCGACACGATCCGCGCCGGCTCCGGCGCGTTCCAGCACGGTCACACCTATCTGGCGCATCCCCTCGCCTGCGCGGCCGCGCTCGCGGTGCAAAACGTGATCCGCGAGGAGCGCCTGCTCGATCAGGTCAGGGAGCGCGGACGACAACTCGAGCAACGGCTGACCGAACGCTTCGGCAATCATCGCCACGTCGGCGACATCAGGGGCCGCGGGCTGTTCTGGGCGATCGAGCTCGTCGCCGATCGCGCCAGCCGCACCTCGTTCGACCCGGCGCTCAAGCTGCACCAGAAAATCAAGGCGGAGGCGCTCGCCAACGGGCTCGGCTGCTATCCCGGCGGCGGCACCGTGGACGGGGTGCGCGGCGACCACGTGCTGCTGGCGCCGCCCTATATCGCTTCCGCAGACGAGATCGACCTGATCGTCGACAGGCTCGGCACGGCCGTCGACAACGTGTTGCGTAGTGTCAATCACTGAGGGGAGACTAGCATGATGAGGAAAGTGGTTATCGCAGCGGGCGTGCTCGCGGCATCGACGGTCGTCGCGTCGGCCGCGACGCTCGACACGGTGAAGAGCCGCGGCACGCTGGTGTGCGGCGTCAGCGCCGGCTTTGCCGGCTTCTCCGCGCCGGATTCGCAAGGCAACTACAAGGGTCTCGACGTCGACTATTGCCGCGCCCTCGCGGCCGGCGTGCTCGGTGATCCCAACAAGGTGCGTTACGTCTCGCTGACCGCGCAGAACCGCTTCACCGCGCTGCAATCGGGCGAGATCGACGTGCTCTACCGCAACTCGACCCAGACATACTTGCGCGGCGTGACGCTGGGCCTGCGGCAGGGGCCGATCAACTTCTACGACGGCCAGGGCTTTGTCGTGAAGAAAGACCTCGGCGTGAAGGAGCTGAAGGACCTCAAGGGCGCCACCGTCTGCGTGGCTCAAGGCACCACACATGAGGTCACGCTGGGCGACTACGGCCGTGCCAACGGTATCGACTGGAAGCCGCTGGTGTTCGACCGCATCGACACCATGTACCAGACCTTCTTCGGCGGCCGCTGCGATGCCATGACCCAGGACGCCTCTGCGCTCGCGGGTGCCGTGACGACCGCGGCGCCGAACCCGGCCGACTACGTCGTGCTGTCGCAGACCATCAGCAAGGAGCCACTCGGCCCCTTCACCCGCAACGGCGACGAGGTCTGGAGCGACATCATCACCTGGCTGCATTACGGTCTGATCGAGGCCGAAGAACTCGGCGTCACCCAAGCCAATGTCGACGAGATGGCGAAGTCGCAGACGCCTGCGATCCAGCGGCTCCTCGGTGCCTCCGGCGACCTCGGCTCGCGGCTTGGGCTCGACAACAAATGGCTGGTCACGGCGATCAAGGCCACCGGCAATTATGGCGAGATCTATGAGCGCAATGTCGGCAAGGCCAGCACGCTTAAGCTCGATCGCGGCCTCAACGGCCTCTGGAGCAAGGGCGGCTTGATGTACGCGCTGCCGTTCAAGTAGACGGTGCTTCACCTCTCCCCGCCTGCGGGGATCGGTCGACCGCGCAGCGGTCGGGTGAGGGGGAGCTTCCGCGAGTCCAACTCTCACCGTCCCCGCGGAGACTCCCCCTCACCCCACCCTCTCCCCGCAAGCGGGGCGAGGGAGACGAGACATCCCATGCGCATCGCCCTCATCCACGCACTCAAGTACTCCATCGCCCCGATCGAGGCGGCGTTCGCGCAGGCGTGGCCAGAGGCGCGGCTGATGAACCTGCTCGACGACAGCCTGTCGGCGGATCTGGCGCGCGACGGTGCGCTCACCGACACCATGACCGAGCGCTTCCTGGCGCTCGGCGATTACGCCGTAGCGACGGGGGCGGACGGGATCTTGTTCACCTGTTCCGCCTTCGGTCCCTGCATCGAGGCGGTCGCGCGGGCGCATGCGCCGATGCCGGTGCTGAAGCCGAATGAGGCGATGATCGAGCGTGCGGCGACCATGGGTAAGCGCATCGGCCTGCTCTCGACCTTCCCGCCGACCCTAGTCTCGATGCCGCCGGAATTTCCTGCTTCCGTCCAAATCGTGCCGAAACTTGCCGAGGGCGCGCTGGCTGCGCTCGATCGCGGCGACCGTGCCACGCACGACCGGCTGATTGCGGAGGCATCGCGCGATTTGCGCGATTGCGATGTTATCGCGTTGGCCCAGTTCAGCATCGCGGCAACGGCGCCGCTGGTTGCGGAAGCCACCGGCCGCCCTGTCGTCACCACACCGGACAGCGCCGTCGAGAAGCTGATGAGCCTGCTGAAGGCGAAGGCTTAAGCGCCGTTCTTTTTTCGCCGGGCATCCTTGATCGCGACCGCGAGCGCGGCCTTCGTTTCGCTCACGAAATCCTGGACGAGATCCTCGCGCGTGGCATGAGCGGCCTCGCCGGTGAACAGGCCCTGCTCGGCCAGCATCACCACGCCGTGCAGCGCCGCCCAGATCTTGAGGGCCTGCCGTTCGCGCAAATAGCCGACGGCAGGTACCTCCAGGGCCTCGATCACAAGCGCAAACGTCTCGCGCGTGGCCTCATGCAGCTCGCTGCCCATGGCGGCGCAGGACACTGTGCGGGACGCGAACATCAGGCGATAGATGCCGTTGCGGCGCAATCCGAAGTCGAGCATTGCCTGCGCCAGCCGCGACAGCTTCGACTGGTCTGACGGTTTCGCCATCGCCGCCCGAAAGGTTGCACTGAGCTGCCGGAACGCCTCTGCCGTCACCGCCGCAAGCAAGGCCTCGCGGTCGGCAAAATGCCGGTATGGCGCCGGCTGCGAGACGCCGAGCTGCTTGGCCAGCGCCTTGATGCTGATCGCCTCGGCGCCACCGCGTTCCGCTTCGCGCAGCGCGGCCTTGATCAAGGCATCGCGAAGATCGCCATGGTGGTAGGTCTTCTCGGGCTTGCGGGCGAGTTGTGAGCGCATGTCGGGGCGAGCCTATTGGACTGTCGGGCAATTGTCGAGAATCTGAGGCCAAGAAAATCAGCCACTTGCGTCACCTCGTCAAATCCAGCTTGCGAACCTTGTAAGCCAATAGCTGCGAAACTGGCGAGCCCTTTCCAGCAAAATTGCGAATGGATTCTCATCTTACAACAAGCGCTTTCCCGGTGATTCGGGTTCCAGAAAGGCACCACCGGTGGGCCGCTCCAATCTCGATCTTATAGGCTGACTGAACCGCGGTGGGATGACGCGCGCTTCGAGGCTTAGCTGAGGGCATGAGCACTGCGCCTAGCGGACGACCTAACACAGCCTAACACAGAATGTGTGCAGCCCCGCTTCAAAAAGGTCGTCTTTCTCGCATCTGAAAACGGCGCCGATATCCACATGTTCCGAGCCAACGATAGCACCTCCTATGTAGTCGATTGAGCGAACTGCGGCGTCGAGCGAAAACTGGATTAGGGCGTCCCGTATTGCAGGATGCGAAATCGGAATCGCCGCAGTCGTCTTGGCCGAGGTAAATTGCTCGGGCGCGCTTGCAGTTTTGTTGTCGAGCATGTTTGTTCTCGAATGCACTGGAAGGGTGCGTCGAATACCGCATGGAAAACTTTTGGATAAGCCTCGATTAGAGCGATTCGCCAATCCCCCATCTGCAGTCTCCCAACGACCTACTTCTTATATACTTATATAATTATATAACTCTCTGCAAGAAAAAGAAATATGGCAATGAATTCAAAGGATTACAGCCCGTGTAATTTTATAGTTTCACGCACAAGCCTTCGGCAGTTGTCGGAGCAGCGGCGTGGACTTGTGGCGATGTGTTAGGCGTGGGACCTTCCTACGCTTAAACTGGCAAACGCGAACCTCGGATGATCGAGAAGAAGAAATCGGCGAAGCGAGGACGTAGATCGCCCTTAGGAGATCGCCGTCAATTCCTCACCATGATGGACCCGGAGATCATCAGGGCAATTAAAATGGCCGCCATAGCAGAAGATCGCGCGGCCTGGTCTGTTATGGAGGAGGCAGCTCGGGAGTGGTTGGAGCGGCGAAAGAAAAGATGAGATGAAATGGCCGGTAGTTCATTGTACGAATGCGCTAGTTGCCCGACCAGCTTTGAGCAGGCTCTGCAACGTTGTTGCCGACCGGTCTGGCTCCGGATGCGGGTGAAACCTTTCTCTCAGCACTGAAGTTTAATGGTCAGAGCGGCCCGCTCATAAGCGTATGGATGTGGGTTCGAGTGCCGCACGGCCAGCGGAAGGCGGTTCTTCTGTGCGGACACTTTGAGAACGACTCGGTTTCCGCTTTAAGAACGACTCGATTTCGTTTTGAGAACGACTCGATCTCAGATCCTCCTGAAAGAACTTCCGAATTTCGCCTCGATTTTTTCGCCGATTCTGGAGCTCGAAAAAAGCGAGGGGGGTCAATTCAGCTTCTTCCGCGACTTGCAAATCCCGGATCCACTCAAAGACCTATCGAGGAACAAGCTATGAAGAAGTCACCCGTGAATCTGGTATTCCATGAGCAGGAAGTCGCCGACATCACGTTTCGTGCGATGGTGGAGTCCGGGCGCGTCATTCTTCACATGGTGAATTCGAGTGGCCGCGAGTCCAGCGTGGACCTCATTGGAGAGGTATTCGCCCTCCCATGTCTTTGCTATTGCGAGAAAGGATGGCAGCGCCGCGGAATGCCCTCTGGCCCGCCGGGCTGGGCGGTTTGCCACGACACCGCGCGAGAGCCCCAAATGTTTCTCGGTCAACTCCACAGCGACGATGTACGGCTCCTAAGGCACGAATTCGGCCTGCACAGCGTAGAGTCCTTCGGTCGTCAGGTCGCTTTCAAAGATTCGATTGCCGGCCAGACGCTGAAGCAGATTATGCTACATGATCCGGTCCGCGCGGCACTTTTCCGGAAGGCCGATGCGTCCCTGCATAATTGGGCCGAACAGGCCGTTTCGGAGGAGCCAGCGCGCCCCCGTCGATCGGCGATATGAGGTGGGGCGATCGGCGACGGTCAGCACGCCGATCGCCCCAGCAATGCCTTGATCACCGGCGCCTTGCAGGGCCGCGCTCCCGTTTGCAGTGTTTGGATGTTCCCGCCGAACTACCTCAGCTGGCTGGATTATCTCTACTGGGATACGGAGCTGATCGTACGCATGCGGTGAAGACCTGTCGCGCACCCCATAAACGCGTCAAATACCCCATAAGTGTGTCACGTTTTGCAGCCTGATTTGGCTGAAACCGCAACTTCGATCGAGCGAAATAATGCAAGGCGCGAATACCGCAGCGCCCGCTTGGTCGGTTGCGGCCAGGAGACCAACTCGCCGAGGACCACAGAGGAGACAGCCAACTAATCCTCCGCGGCCCCATCCGGCCGCGGTACACCGCAAGCGGGGTAGCTGGTGACAAGTGCCGAAGGATCCGCCGGCGACAGGATTTGCATCGCCGGATGCAATTCCGCTGCGGCCGGTCAGGTCGATGCCAGTAGAAGTCGTGAAGGTCCATCGAGCGTGAAACGATATTGCCGCGCGATGTCGACCAACTCGGAACAACTGCTGGTGTTGCGCTTGGACAAGGCAAGACGGCCCTCGCCGACATCGATAGTGATGCGCGCTCCGTCCGCAGCGGCGTATTCGATGCGTTTCGACCTGCGGTCCTCGTCGAGGTTGCCGCCATGCGTGCTTTCAATACGCTCGAACAATTCGACGAGCGCATCGAATTTCAGGCTCCTGGAGTCGATCTCCACCACCAGACTGTCGAAGATCGAGCCGAACAAGTCATCAATCTCCTTCTCGCGGTCTTCCCAGCCCTCGCGCAACTCGAGGCGACGCACGATCACGTATTGGCTGGCATCGTCCGGATCTTGCTGGCCTTCGATCGAAAAGCGGAAGTAGCTGCAATCGAGGTTCCCGTCGCCATCGCCGCTGTCCATGACCAATTCGCGGGCCGACATTTTCAGTGTCTTTTTGGCCTCCCTGTATAGACCACCGATCTCGTCATCGATCTGGGTCGCGAGCAGACCCCGAACGAACTCGTTAGTCTTGGCAGTCACGGTCGGAAAGATCTTATGCCGCTGCTTGTCAAAGCCGTCCAGCATGCGGACCTTTCCGTCCTCTCGGCCCTCGAGGTACTCGTCGCGCGGCGTCACCTTCACCGGAGACAAGTCTCCTGCTTCGGCGATCGGCAACTTGGGCTCAGGCACATGCCGGATCTGAAACGTGTTCGACTGTTCGATGATAGCGCGCGGAATCTGATTGCCCTTCACGGTCAAATGGTGGGTCACATAGTTCGGCACCTCCTTCCGCAGGTAATCCTGCAGCGAGGTCGCCGTCAGATAGCGTCCCGGCCCGAGCGCGGCTTCCGCTTGACCAGTGAGTGCCTTCAGCAAAAAGTACGTCCAGACCCCATGGGAGTGCTCGGATGACGGGTATGATTTCTGACTGGGCTGACATGACAGGAAGAGGGCGTGGTATGTGGCCGCAGCAAGGAATTCCTTGAGTTCATTTGCGTCCATTGCGGACACGACATCTCTCGCCTGAACCAGGGGCGCGAAATTGCTCGCGCAGCCAACGATCCGCTCCCGAGATTGCTGGATGTTTCGAACCAGGGTGGCTTCCGGTACCGAGGCAGCCTCGAAAACCTCAGTCTCGTCGTCCTCAAGACCTCGCTTGATGATCCGGATTGGCCCGACTCTCTCGACAGGGAGAGTGGGACCTTCATCTACTTTGGCGACAACAAGAGACCCGGCCGCGGCCTCCACGAAACGCGGCGCTTCGGAAACGAACTGCTGCGGCGCTTCTTCGATCGGCTTCATGTCGGCGACGCCGGAAGGCGGTCGATCCCTCCGATCTTCGTGTTCTCCGGCACGGGAGAGTGGCGCGACGTCCGCTTTCTCGGGTTGGCTGTGCCGGGTCCCGACATCGAGAACTTCGATGACCTAGTGGCCGTCTGGAGGTCCAGTGAGGGGCTGAGATTCCAGAACTACCGCGCCAGGTTCACTATCCTGGAGGTCGCGGAGATTCCGCGTCTCTGGATCGACGACTTGATTAAGGGACAGGATCCGCTCGCACGCGCACCTCACGTGTGGGCAGACTGGGTTCTCACTGGTCGCTGCCGTCCACTCAAGGCGGTGCGGTCGATAGAGCACAGAAGCAAGTCCGAGCAGCTTCCAGCCACGCCCGCTGACCTCGCGATCGTCGCAAAGATCCACGCGTTCTTTCAGTCTCGCCCCCACGACTTCGAGCGTTGCGCAGCCAGCCTCGGGCCGATCGTCATCCAACCGATGCTGGACGTTCATGCCGGTGCGCGAGCACCTGAAGAGGATCTGGCGCTGCATGCCCCTCTTCATGCTCCGAACCGCCGCCGGCGAAATTGCGGTTGACTACTTAAGGCCCATCCCGACTTTGCGGTGCATCAAGGCGAACGGTCTGCCCAGATCGGGCGCACTGACGCTCAGGTGCCGCTTCAGAGACAGGGTCCAAGCGACCGCGACTAGGGAGTCGGCTCCGGAGAGCGGCTCCGCCGGCGAGTTCGATGGAACGAAAAGTCGGCACCGCGGGTTGAACTGCCACAGCCCTGGACAGAAGACGTAAGCGAACAATCGGCCTCGGCGCTCCTCTGGAAGTCGGGGCTGATTTGCGTTCGGCTCTACCAGGTCAACACGGCAGCAAGGGTTATGGAAGCGACCGGCCGGCCGCCGCCCGGCACAGATGCCGTCGCGAGCACCTCAAGTAAGAGGAGCCATCACGATGCCCGCCAATGTCGACGATCTAACCGCAGTGGTACGCCACGCGCTCGAGACGACCCGTGCGACGACGGTCTGTCCTTTCCACGATGAGGTCACCATCCGGGTCGGCGACGACGCCGCCGAGAGCCATGCTTACGAACGCGCCAAACGGGTCGTTAGGAGCGACGGGACAACCTGGGAAGGAGAAGCTCTCAGGGAAGAGATCGGCCGCCAGCTTGCCGCTGCCGCAGACGGACGATGCCCAAAGTGCGATCGGACCGATCCCCGCGCCTGAGTGTGCTCTAAAGCGAACTACAAATCTGGTAGAACAGAAACACCAATACTTCCAAATTGATCGATCAAACGGATTTGGAGTCTCATTTAAGTCAGGCACGATTCCCTCTCTTCGAACGCTGCCGAATTCCGAGTCTCGGGAGGTGGCCGGTATTGGTGCAAAGCGGACATTCGGCCGGGCCCGCATGGCTCAGAAGGGCCGCAACCGGACTCATGTGGTGCCGCAAACAGGATCGTTATTCGATCACCCGGTCAGCAGTGGCAAGTAGCGACGGCGGTACTGCAAGGCCGAGCGCCTTAGCGGTCTTGAGGTTAATGAGAAAATTAAAGCGCGTCGGTTCCTCTGCAGGAACGTCATGGGTCGGACCGGGGCTCAGCCGCTTCCGGTTTACCCTAACAAGCCGATCTTTTCTAAGTCCCACCTAACTTCGCAGTCGGGCCACAACCGGACTATGCGGTTCAGCAATAATCCTATTCAATCACCTCGTCGGCGCGGCCCAATAGAGTTGCAGGCACCTGTAGACCCAAACTTCTCGCAGTTCGCAGGTTGATTACGAGGTCTGCCTTGGTTGGGACTTGGACCGGCAGCTCGCTCGGTTTTGCCCCTTTGAGAATTTTATCTACGTAGGGTCCAAGTGCATCGTAGAACTGTCCAACGGAGGGGCCGTAGGAAATCAGAGCTCCCTCGATGATGAATGGATAAGAAGCTGAAACTCTATACTGTGCCGCACTGGCCACAACTTTTGCTCGGTGAACCCCGATAAAGCTGTCTGCTGCAACAACCAAACCACCGCCCGGCTCACTGGTACTCGATAGCGACTGTCTTACCGTCGATATAGCCCAAGCGCTCAAGCTGCTGAAGCAGTGGAGCAATGACAGCCCGATCCTGATCAGCAAAGAGTAATATGCCGATATGCCGGACGCGACCTGACAGCTCCGCAAGTGCCCGATCTGACGAAGCCGCAGCCCAGGCCAGAAGCCCGATAAACTCCCGCCGCTTCATTCGATCCTCATCGTAGCTTGAGGACGATGGGGCGCAGAGTATCACGTTTTGATGGTCGTACCGACTGCATGTGCAAATGCTGCGTCGCAAATGCGGCGCGTGGCGCAGGACGGCTTTGGGTCAAATCGCATCGGTTTGTTCCTCCTGCGATGACTTCCGGCTAGCCCTCGGTCGGACATCTTCAGTAACCATCGCAAGGTCTCAGACGGCCACAACCGGTCTCGTGCATTACTGACTTTTTCATTCTTACGGCGCGGCTATGATGGAGCCGCCACCGAGCGCGCATGTCGATGCCTGATCGCGGCCACTCATTTGTCCTTCGTTGCCGGCAGCGACGCCCATCCTGGCAGGCTCGAGAACTGGATCGTTTTCATCGGCGTGAGACCTGCCCCGCGCTGCCATGAAACGATCTCGTCCAGCGTCCATGTGCCTGACGCGCTTGTCAGCGCGAAATAGAGGTCCATTACTGCCGGCACGCCTCCACCCGCGCCGGGATGGGGGGCCCTGAGAAAGTCACCGATGGCATACACGCCGCCGGGTGCGAGCGCGCGGGTCACGCGCCGCGCGAGATCGGCGTTCTGTTCCGGCGAGAAGTGATGCACGAGATTGTTGGTCATCACGAGGTCGAAAGTTGCCTCGCCGAGATCGTCCGACAGCGCATTGCCGGTTCGATACCTCACGCGATCGCCGAGACCCTCCCGCTGCGCGATCTCGCGCGCGCGGTCCGCCGCGCCCGGCAGTTCGAGGATGGTGGCGACGAGCGCGGGATGGCGCTTGCACAATTCGGTCGAGTACAGCCCGTGCGAGCCGCCGATGTCGAGAAGCCGCGTCGCGCCTAGCGGCACGGGCATGCGCTTGGCAAGCTCGACGGCGGGATTAGCGGCGACGTCGCGCATGCCGTCCTGATAGATCGCCCATTCCTGGGCGTTCATATGCGCGTGAATATCGAGCGGCTTGCCGTTGCGTACGAATTCTCCGACCTTGCCGACGATATCCCATTCGATCGATTGGAAGGCCAACTTAGCGACGACAGAACTCGGGCTCGATTGCAGCAGCCATTTCCGCATAGACGGTGACAATCGGTATTTGCCGTCTCGCCAGCTTACATAGCCGATGCCGGCGAGACATCCGAGGAGATGCTTCGTCGCCTTGGGATCGGTTCCGCAGACGGTAGCGACCGCCTCAGCTGTCTGATCGCCCCTGCCCAGCGCCTCGAACAACCCGACTTCGGCCGCGACCATGATGGCGCGCGCTGCGGTGAAAGCGATTTGCGTATCAAGGAGGGGGCGCGGCACGAGATTGGCCATGAGCGCAATGCGCTCCATCAGATTTTCGGCGTGTGGCGCGAGTTTCATGGCCGACACTCCTCGAAATGTAGAGCTAGGCAGGATCATCGGCGAGCGAGCGCAGACGGTCAATGCCAACGGTGGCCCCCGCGACCAGCCTTCGTTTGCAGGCATCCCCCCTCTGCCCGGCCTAAAAATCCGCCACGCGGGTCGCTGTTGGGGTCCGCGACCAGTGAAGCCCTTTAAGCGCCCAAAGCGATCTGGCGGGATCGGATCCATGCGGGTCCAGCGCTAGTCGGCAATTTCGGCGGAAGTGGCCAAAAAGTTTCTCGGCACGCATTTGTGTCAGCGCGGCGGTCGCCGAGGTGGCTGAAAACTTCAGGGGGCATCCGATCGGCGATCTCATGCTGCGCGGCCGCAGCGTGCCTTTGCGAGCTTACGGGCGCAATCGAAAGCATCACGACGCGCGATATTTCCGCAGCAGGCGTGGCACGGGCGTTCAACAGCCCACAACGGCTACACCAACGATCCGGATGAAAGAACGCCGCCTCATTCGATCACCTCGTCGGCGCGGGCGAGCAGTGATGGTGGCGCGGTCAGCCCGAGTGCCTTCGCCGTCTTCAAGTTGAGGACCAGCTGGAATTTCGACGGCTGCTGAACCGGTAAGTCTGCCGGATTGGCGCCCTTGAGAATGCGGTCGACATAGGCCGCCGCCCGGTGGAAGATATCGGCAGTATCGGGCCCGTAGGAGATCAGGCCGCCTTCCGCGGCGAACTGTCGGAATTGATACATCGCCGGCAGCCGGTAACGCTCCGCCAAGCCCATGATCAAACTGCGGTTGGCGACCGTGAACACATCCGCCGCAGTAATCAGCCCCATGCCCGGCTCGCGTGCGAGCGCAGCCATCGTTGCCTCGATCTCGGCCCGGTCGTGCACCGGCGCGGGCTCCAGCTCGATTGAGGCTACAGACACGGCCGCGATATCTCTCAGCCAAACCACGAAGAAGGGCGCCGTCACGGGATTGAACAGGAGCTTCGCCCGGCTGGTCCGTGGCGCCATTTCCTTCAGCAGCTCAAGCCATTTCCCGACGATCTCGAACTCAATGAGGGTAAAGCCCGTGATATTGCCTCCTGGATGAGCGAGGCTAGTGACGAAGCCCTGACTCACCGGATCATTGACGACGGCAAAGATGATCGGGATCGTGCCGGTGGCTTGCTTCAACTCGGCGATGACCGGAGAACTGTTGGCGACGATCAGATCCGGAGCCGACTTCACCAACTCCGTCACGTAGGTGCGGATACGATCGGCATCACCCCCGGCAAAACGATATTCGATGCGTATGTTGCGCCCATCGATCCAACCAAGCTCCTCAAGCCCGCGGCGAAAAGCCGAAAGGCGGGCCTCCGACTCCGGATCATGCTCGGTAGTCGCCCCCAGCAGGACTCCGATCCGCTTGGTGCGGTCGTTCTGCTGCGCGCGTGCCGCGAGCGGCCACGCAACCACCGCGCCGCTAACAAGCGTTATGAACTGCCGCCGCCTCATTCGATCACCTCGTCGGTCTCCAAGAGGAATGACTGCGCGATTGTCAATCCCAGCGACTTTGCAGTGTTGAGGTTCACGATCAGCTCGAATTTCGTGGGCTGCTCAACCGGCAAGTCGGCAGGCTTTGCACCCTTCAGAATCTTGTCGACGAAAACCGCAGCCCGTTTGAAATAAGCAGCGTGGTCCGCCGAGTAAGAAATTAGTCCGCCGGCCCGGGTCGTATCACCATAGCTGGACATTACCGCGAGGTGGTGCTTCGCCGCGAACGCAACGATCATGCTCGTCTGAGGACCGAATAGCGGCTGAATAATTACCGCCTGTGCGCCGGCGGCCCCCATCGCTGCAAACGCGCCTTCGAATTCGCTCGGTGCGTCGACCAGAATGGGTTGCAGTTGTAATCCGGCGCGGTTCGCGGCTTCCCGGATATCCTGCACAAAAGGACGCGTGAACGGATCGGATTTGGAACCAAGAACCGCCACGCGTGCCAAACCGGGAACTACCTCTCGCAGCAGGTCAATGCGCTTGCTGCCCAGCTCCGCTTCCATCGAGGATAGACCCGTTACGTTTCCTCCTGGATGCGCGAGGCTGGCAACGAGTCCCGTTTCTAATGGCGCACCCGCCGGCGACATTACGATTGGGATCATTCGTGTAACACTCACGGACGCTTTGACCGCCGGCGTATGATGCGCGGCGATCACATCCACATTGATCCCAACGAGCTCGGCCGCGAGTTCGACCGCTCGACTAAACAGACCGTTGGCATAACGCCAATGAATCATGACGTTGCGGCCCTCCGCATAACCGACATCCCGCATGCCGGCCCGGAACGCTTCCGCAAATGGGTGAGGCGCTGACTCCGCGACCAGAACGCCTACCTGTGCCATCCTGCCGGCTTGTTGTGCGCGAGCCGCATATGGCCAAGCCAGTACAGCGCTCCCGAACAAAGCAATGAAGTCGCGCCGTCGCATGCACGTTCTCCACGGGCCACGGCTAATTGAATGCAGAGCCTACCACTTTGTGGAGCGGATGGGCGGCAATAATTGTTGGCCTGGAAAGCCATTTACACCTCCGGGCGGGAGCTCCATTCGCTAACGAGGTCGCCAAGGCTTTGCGGAGCCCCCGGCCCAATGGGCGAAGCCCACGCCCCGCGCCGGCCGTGTTGCGCCGCCTCATTCGATCACCTCGTCGGCTCGGGCGAGCAGCGTTGCTGGTACTTCGACGCCAAGTGCCTTGGCGGTCTTTAAATTGATGATCAGTTCATACTTCGCGGGCTGCTCCACCGGGATCTCGCTCGGCGGCGTCCCCTTCAAAATCTTGTCGACGAAAGTGGATACCCTGCGGTAAATGGAGTGAAAGTTCGGCCCATAGCTTATCAAACTGCCGGTCAGCGGAAACTCCCTGAATGCGGCCATCACGGGCATCCGATGCCGAACGGTCAGCGAGCCTTAGTCGGTTTTGGCCGATGATGCTTGAAGAAGCCACGAGCACGGCTTCGACTTTCTTATCAACCATCTCCGCAAATGCGCGTTCGAACTCTTCGGGAGCTCGTACGGGGAAAGGTCCCTCGATTTTGACATTGAGCCGGCGCGCTCCTTCGTCCAGTGCTGGCGCCCAGGAGCGGCGAAACAACTCCATCTCGCCGTCCCACAGCATTGCCACGCGCGAAAGGGGGCCTACCGCCTCATTCAAGAGCTCAAGCTGCTTGTTGAACCGTTCGGCGGAGACGGCGTATGTCAAGCCCGTACTGGCCGGGCGAAGCAGGCGATGTAGCCTTCCGCAACGGGGTCGCTGCTTCCCGCGACCATCACGATTGGGATGCCTTGTGCGGAGACCTTAGCCGCACGCATTGGTGTAGGACCGAAAACGACGATCACATCGACCTTGAGCCCTGCAAGCTCCTGGGCCAGGGCTGGAAGGCGTTCTAGGTGGCCACCAGCATAGCGACCTTCGAGGGCCACGTTCTCCCCTCGATGTATCCAAGTTCGCGCAAGCCGTCCATGAAGGCAGGCCAGATTGGGTCATCAGGTTTTGGGGCGTAACCGGCGGCAAGGATGCCGATCCGATAACTCTTGCGCGGCTGCTGTGCGGCCACGGCCACCGGCCACGCCGTCGCGGCTCCCAATCCCGCAATGAACTCCCGCCGCTTCATTCGATCACCTCGTCGGCGCGGGCAAGCAGTGAGGGTGGCACATCGAGATCGAGCGCTTTGGCCGTTCTTAGATTGATCAGTTTGAACTTGGTCGGCTCTTGCACTGGAAGCTCTGCCGGCTTGGCACCCTTCAAAATGCGATCGACATACGCTGCGAGTTGGGGTGCAAGGGGCTCGCCGAGGCTGTACGACATCAGGCCGCCGCCGATTTCACGCCAGGGATAGATCGCAGCCACCCTGTGACGAGCGGCAAGCGTAACGATGAGTTCACGTTGACTAGAGACGAAGTAGTCTGCGGTCACAATGAGACCGCAAGGCGGTTTGCCTTCGAGTCGTCCAATAACTCTCGCGATTTCGTCGGGATTGCGAACGGGGGCGGCGATCGGCGTGATCGCAAACAACGGAGCAGCAACTTCGAACGGATGCAGATAATACGCTCCGCCGCCGGGGGCGGCGTCGGGATGGAAGAGGACCGCAACCCGGACGATCGCGGGCGAAATTTCCTTGAGCAATTCAAGCCATTTGCTCGCGAGGCCACTACCCCCATAGGCGAAGCCGGTGGCATTGCCGCCGGGCCGAGCGTAGCTTTGGGCGAAGCCGCTCCCCACTGGGTCCGATACGAGACCGAAGACAACAGGGATCGAGCGCGTCTCGTCAAGCAGCGCAGCGACCAACGGTGTGTTAAGGGCTACGATGACGTCGGGACGGAGCTCGACCGCGTCTCTTGCCAAACTGCG
Source organism: Bradyrhizobium sp. Rc2d (assembly GCF_900099855.1). Classification (NCBI taxonomy): domain Bacteria; kingdom Pseudomonadati; phylum Pseudomonadota; class Alphaproteobacteria; order Hyphomicrobiales; family Nitrobacteraceae; genus Bradyrhizobium; species Bradyrhizobium sp. Rc2d. Next base: position 65,464 of record NZ_FNCU01000045.1, read on the forward strand.
CAGCCGGCCAAAATCGCCGCCCGCGAGGCGATATTCGATCTGGACATTTTGGCCGTCAATCCATCCCAAATCCCCGAGCGCCTGTTCGAAAGCGCTGCGTATTGAACTCGATGTCTCGCCTTCCCCGTAGGGCATCAACACTGCGATCCGCCAGATACGCGGTGACGCCTGAGCCGAAGCGGCGGGGGGCCAACCAATTGCCGCGAGAAAGAGAAGCTCGACAAACTCTCGCCGCCTCATTCGATCACCTCGTCGGCGCGAACGAGCAACGAGGGCGGCACCGTGAGGCCGAGCGCCTTGGCAGTCTTCATGTTGATCACCAGCTCGAATTTGGTCGGCTGCTCGACCGGCAGGTCGGAAGGCCTGGTGCCTTTGAGGATCTTATCAACATAGCCGCCTGCACGGCGGTATAGATCGGCTATATCGGGACCGTAAACGACCAATCCGCCATTGGCGAATTGTCGGAAGAGATAAATCGCGGGCAGATGATGTTCTGCCGCGAGCGCGACAACTCGCGGGCCTTGGCGAACGGTGAGGTAGTCGCCAAAAACAATCATCGCATCGGCGCGCTGGGCGGCGGCCGAGGCAAAGGCGGTGTCGAGTTCCTCGGCCGTGGTCGCCTCGACTATCGGCAGAGCCACGCCGAGCTTCCCGGCTGTGCTGGGCACCTCCTCGGCTAATATCAGCCTGTGAATTGGGTTGCCCGGATTGACCAGGATCGCAATTTTCGAGGCGCCAGGCACCAGTTCGCGGAGGATTTCTATTCGTTTGTCGACCGCTACTCCCGCGGAGGTCGCAAGTCCGGTTATGTTGCCCCCTGGGCGGGAGAGACTTTGGACGAGGCCAAGCGCCACGGGATCATACACAGCCACGAACACAATCGGAATGGTGGCAGTTGCCGATTTCAGGGGTAAGGCTGCTTGCGGCCCGGAGGCAACTATCAGATCGGGAGCTAGAGCCATCAACTCGGCAACTAACGTTGGCACGCGATCCGGGGTTTCGGCATTACGATATTCGATCAGCAGGTTCTTGCCCTCGATCCAACCCCTTTCGCGCAAGCCACCGTGCCACGCTTCGCGAGCTATCGGATCCAAGAAACCGAAGACGCCGATTCGCCGAGGTGTCCCTTGCGCTCGCGAACGCGATGACGAAAAGAGCAGCGCCGCGGTAGCCGCTATGAACTCCCGCCGCTTCATTCGATCACCTCGTCGGCGCGGGCGAGTAGAGACGCGGGGATGGCGAGGCCGATAGCCTTCGCGGTCGAAAGATTGACCGAAAGCATGACCTTGGTCGGAAACTCAACCGCAGATCACCCGCCGGAGTACCGTGCAGAATTTTGTCGACAAAATAGGCGCCGCGGCGGAAGCACCAGCGCAAATCGACGCCATAGCTGACCAGCCCGCCGGCAACGACATGTTCCCGATATCCGTAAACGGTTGGCAATCGCCTGGCGAATGCCGACTGGGCAATTCGCGCATTTTCGCTGATCAGCATCGAGGTCTGAAGCACGATGACGACATCAACATGCGCGCTGGCGAGGGTCTGAAGGGCACTGTCGAGGTCCTCCGGTCGGTTGGCGTCAGCGGAGAGAAGTTTGACCTCCAGCGCCCGCCCGGTGACCTCCAGCTCCTGCACCTGAGGCGGCGCCTTGGGATCGTTGATGTTGGTGAGCAACCCGACCGTGCTCGCGGCGGGTACGATTTCGCGCGCGAGCTCCATTTGCTTCGCTGGAAGTCCAGCCACGTATGGTTCCGGTGCGGTGTGATGCATCGTGAACTTCTGGGCGCCCGGTGACAGAAAGCCGATGACCGATCGTTTATGCGAGCCCTGGGCGACCGCCGCCGCGACTGGCCATGCCAGCGCTCCGAACAATGCAATGAAATCCCGCCGTCTCATTCGATCACCTCGTCGGCGCGGGCGAGCAGAGTCGCTGGAAGGTCGATCCCAAGGTCCTTGGCTGTCTTGAGGTTGACGCATAGTTCAAACTTCGTCGGCTGCTCAACTGGCAGGTCGGCGGGCCGTGCACCTTTGAGTATTTTGTCGACGTAGTTGGCGCCCAACCGGAACGAGTCGGTGATGTTCGCTCCGTAGGACATCAACCCGCCGAGTGCGACAAACTCCCTGTCAAACAACATCGAGGGCAGCCGGTGCTCGGTGGCGAGCTCGACGATGCGTCTTCGTTCAAGAAAAAACATTGGGCTCGGAAATCCGATCAGGGCGTCGGCGCGCTGTGCAGCAATCGCCGAGAATGCCGAGACTAAGTCGTCCGGTCCCGACACAGCGACAAATTCAACGTGTAGCCCCAAGGCATTTGCCGCGGCCTCTGTCTCGCTCGTCATATCTCTCATCGTGTGCTCGCTATATGCCCGGGGCTGCCAGAGAGCTGCCACCCGCGAAACCGCCGGCAACGCTTCCTTGAGCAGAGCAAGGCGCTTCGGCAGCAGTTTTGGCCCCAAGAAAGTCAAGCCGGTGATGTTTCTGCCAGGTCGCGCGAGGCTGTCGACCAGACCATCTCCGACGGGGTCGCCCATGACCGGAACCACGGTGGGTACAGTAGTGGTGGCCTGTTGCACGGCACGGGCCGCCAGCGAATTCGGTGCGACGATGACATCGACTTTGAGACGGACCAGTTCGTTGGCCAAAGCTGGAAGCCGCTCAACGATCGAGTCCGCGGCTCTGACCACTACGTGTATGTTTTGACCCTCGACATAGCCGAGTTCACGCAGGCGTTGCAGAAAAGCATTGCGAGCAGCGCTCGTCTCTGGTGATTCGAGTGGTCCGGTCGCCAAGAAGCCGATCCGGGCGACGTTTTTTTGCTGCTGCGCGCGAGCCGCCAGCGGCCAAGTCACCGTACCGCCGAGGAGAGAAATGAAATCTCTTCGTCGCATGTGCCCTCCCCCTCAGAGGAGAACGCCTTTGAAACAAAAATCCTAACAGATTGGTTGGGGCGCGGCTAAGGATTAGTTTGGAGACTGTCGATCAGCAGATTTCGATCGCAAGCTCGGACGAAACCAACTCCGCAGCCGCGAAATCGTCCCGAAAACAAGTTGGCGTCCAGCCGGGGCCAATCGGGAGACGCGATCATGTTGGGTAGTTTGGTTGACCTGATTTATTCGTCGCGCACCGGGAGCGCCTCGTTGAGGAGCACAGGCATTGGCCCAACTGACAGCCTTGTTATCAAGTGCAATGGCCGCGATTTCTTCTCCCGATGGCAGGAACTGCGCTTGGATCTGGCCGACGATCGAGCCTCAGTACGGGAGCACCGGCGAGGGCTCAAATGCACGCACAACTGTGAAGCGGATCATAGGCACGGACTTGCTTTCGCCATGTCCGTTCAGTGCAACGATTAATAGAGATCAGTGCTTGCATCGACCTAGCATTTCCTCTCCTGCGCTGCAGCATGAGGACAAACTTGGATATTGCTGCTAGATTTCACCAATGAGCATCTCCGTCCACCCGGGTACGTCGCAGGGTCGGACGCTGGCGGGATCGCCGCTGGCGAGCACTGGGTCGGGGCCGGCTTCATCGACGGCGAGAACGCGAAGCCGACTGTTCACCAAATACGTTGCGCTATTTGTCACTGTCGTCGGCATCGCGCTCTTATCCAACGGCATCTTCGAAGTATTTTTCTATTATCGTGAGCACAAGGCGTCGCTGATCCGGATTCAGCATGAACAGGCGGAGGCCGCGGCGACCAAGATCACCCAGTTTATCAAGGAAATCGAGCGCCAGCTCGGTTGGACCACCCAACTGCCGTGGTCGGCAGGCTCGATCGAACAGCGACGCTTTGATGCCTTGCGATTGCTGCACCAGGTGCCAGCGGTCATGGAGCTCGCCCAGGTCGACTCGACCGGCCGGGAGCGGTTGCGCGTCTCTAAACTGGTCATGGACACAATCGACAGCGGACCTGATCTTTCCAAGGAGCCGAAATTCACCGAGGCCGTGGCCCGCAAGATCTATTACGGGCCAGTCTATTTTCGCCGGGAGTCCGAGCCGTACATGACATTAGCGGTGGCTGGCACGCGAAAGGATGCCGGTGTCAGCATCGCCGAGGTTAATCTGAAGCTGATCTGGGACGTGGTCTCGCAGATCAAGGTCGGAAACAATGGTCACGCCTACGTCGTGGGCGCGCAAGGGCGGCTGATTGCACATCCCGATATCAGCCTGGTCTTGCGCAACACCGATATGTCCAAGCTCGCACAGGTGCGGGCAGCCCAGGCCGGCCACAGCGACGGCACAGCCGAGGCGCTGCAGGGCGCGCTGAATATCCAGGGGCAAGACGTGCTGACGGCTTCCGCGCCGATCTCTCCGCTGGGCTGGACCATGTTCGTCGAGCTGCCGGTTGAGGAAGCCTATGCCCCGCTCTACGCCGCCTTGCAGCGGCTTGCAATCGTGCTCCTTGCGGCATCCCTCTTCGCAGTACTTGCGGGAATCTTGTTGGCGCGACGCATGGTCGGCCCCATCCAGGCGCTGCGTGCCGGTGCCGCGCGCATCGGCGCCGGCGATCTCGCCCAGCGCATTTCGATCAAGACCGGCGACGAACTGGAGGGCCTGGCCGACCAGTTCAACGAGATGGGTGCGCGCCTGCAGGAGTCCTACGCAGATTTGGAAAGAAAGGTCGAGTCCCGAACAACTGAACTAAGGGAGTCGCTCGAACAGCAAACGGCAACCTCGGAGGTGTTGCAGGTCATCAGCTCTTCTCCGGGTGAATTGGAGCCCGTCTTTCAGGCCATGCTGGCGAATGCGACTCGGCTATGCGAAGCGAGCTCTGGCGTGATGTGGCTTCGCGAAGGTGGCGCGTTCCGCAGTGCGGCGATCCACGGCGCACTGTCCGAGGCCTACGTCGAGCAATGGCGGAGCGGCACCCTCTATCATCCCAGCCCGCACGCCCCGCTGACTCTTGTCATGCAAACGCGACGAGCGGTGCAGATACCCGATATGCGCGAAAGCCGCTCCTATCTTGAGGGCGATCCGCTGCCCGTGGCAGCCGTCGAAGTGGCCGGCATCCGCACGCTGCTCTTGGTTCCGATGTTCAAGGAAGACGATTTGGTCGGCGCGATTGCGATCTACCGCCAGGAAGTGCGGCCTTTCACCGACAAGCAGACCGACCTCGTCACGAACTTCGCCAAGCAGGCGGTTATCGCGATTGAGAACACACGCCTGCTCAGGGAGTTACGTCAACGCACTGGCGACTTGACCGAGTCGCTGGAGCAACAGACAGCGACTTCCGAAGTCCTCGAAACTATTAGTTCGTCGGCTGGAGAATTGGATCCGATCTTCCAAAAACTGTTGGAAAATGCGACGCGGATCTGCGGCGCCAAGTTCGGCACCATGACCCTTTACGAGGAAGGCGGCTTTCGTACGGTCGCGCTATACAACGCGCCGGAGGCCTATATTAACACTCAGCTCTATCAGCTCATCCGCCCGCATCCGGAGAGCGGGCTCGGAACTGTCGAGAGAACCCATCAAACCGTTCACATCGACGACATCAGGACACAGCCGCCTTATCTCCAAGGCAATCCGAACGTTCGCGCGCTGGCCGATCTTGCCGGAGCGCGGACGGTCGTCATCGTGCCCATGCTCAAGGCGGACGAGTTGATTGGCACGATCACGATTTTCCGCCAGGAGGTGAAGCCGTTCACAGACAAGCAGACGGAGCTCGTGGCCAACTTCGCCAACCAGGCCGTAATCGCAATCGAAAATGCGAATCTGCTGAATGAACTGCGTGAGCGCACGACAGAGCTCTCGCAATCGCTGAACGATTTGCGCGCCGCGCAAGACCGCTTGATCCAGACCGAGAAACTTGCGTCCCTCGGTCAGCTCACCGCCGGTATCGCCCACGAAATTAAAAACCCGCTCAACTTCGTCAACAATTTCTCGGCGCTGTCTTCGGAATTGATCGACGAGCTCAATGACATGCTCAAATCTGACACGGCTCGGGAGGACATCGAAGAACTCACGGCAACGCTGAAGAGCAATCTCGAACGAGTCGTGCAACATGGTAAGCGCGCCGACTCCATCGTCAAGAACATGTTGTTGCATTCCCGCGAGGGGTCCGGCGAGCGCCGTCCTGCCGATATCAACGCGATCGTCGAGGAGAGCCTCAATCTAGCCTATCATGGCGCGCGCGCCGAGAAATCCGGCTTCAATATCACCCTGAAGCGCGACCTTGATCCGAACGCTGGCATGATTGATCTGTACCCGCAGGAGATCACTCGGGTGTTGCTCAATCTGATCTCGAACGGCTTCTATGCCGCGACGAAGTGCAAGGAGGCGCACGATGATGCGTTCGAACCGACGCTTACCGCGAGCACTAGGGGGCTCGGCGATGAGGTGGAAATCCGGATTCGCGACAACGGGAGCGGTATTCCGCCCGAGGTGAAGGAAAAGATATTCAATCCCTTCTTCACCACCAAACCCGCAGGCGAAGGAACCGGGCTTGGCCTTTCGATGAGCCACGACATCATCGTGAAACAGCACGGCGGCAAAATCGACGTCGAGACCGAGCCAGGCGTTTTCACTGATTTCATTATTACGCTGCCACGTACTGCGGTCGCGCAGGTGCAGAGTGGAGGCAAAATTGAGCGTCTATATTCTGGTCGTCGATGATGAGCCCGATGTCGAAGCCCTATTCCGTCAGCAGTTCCGGCGCGACTTGCGTGCTGGCCGCTTCCTCATGGAGTTCGCCCCCTCGGCGCCGGTGGCGCTGCAACGCGCCGCCGAGATCCGAGATGCCACGCTCATCCTGATCCTGTCGGATATCAACATGCCCGGCATGAGCGGGCTCGAGATGCTGCCGATAGTGCGCGCGGCGCGGCCGGACGTTCCCGTGATCATGATCACGGCCTATGGCGACCAAGACACCCGCCGAAAAGCGCTCGAGCGTGGTGCAATTGGTCTTGTAACGAAACCGATTGATTTCACGCTTCTGCGGCAGGAAATCGACTCGAGACTTGAGGCTGCATGACCGCGACAATCCTGGTTGTCGATGACGAGCCCGACCTGGAGGCGCTTGTCCTGCAAAAATTCCGCAGGCAAATCCGCGAGGGTGCGGTGAACTTCGTGTTTGCCCATGATGGCATCGAAGCGCTGCAATTGCTTGAGCAGAACCCGCGTGTCGATTTGGTGGTGTCGGATATCAAAATGCCGAGGATGGATGGCCTGTCGCTCCTGCAGAAGCTCCAGGAGGCGGAAGACAAGAAGTGGACGATTATCGTCTCAGCCTACGGGGACATGAGCAACATCCGTACAGCCATGAATCGCGGCGCCTTCGACTTCCTTACCAAGCCGATCGACTTCACCGATCTGGAGATGACCATCGACAAGACGCTGCGCCACGTTGAAATGATGCGTGAGCTTCGCAGGCGTCAGATCCAGGCCGAACGCGCGCATGCATCGTTATCTCGATATTTTTCGCCGCAGCTCGCAAGCCGGCTTGCTGTCGACGTCGAAGGCACCGGCATGGAGGTCGGCCGCCGCGCCGTTGCGGCGATATTCACGGACGTCACCGGCTTCACCGCGATGGTGGAGCGCATTGCACCAGAAATATTGGGCACATTGCTCAACGAATATATGGCCGGCATGACCGACATCGTCTTTGCGCACGACGGCACCGTGGCGAAGGTGATGGGCGATGCCATTCACATTCTCTTTAATGCCCCAGGAGACCAGCCGGATTACGCAACACGCGCCATCGCCTGCGCGCACGACCTCAACGAGTGGGCCGGAGACTTTCGAGAGCGCTGGAAGATGAGGGGCGTAAATTTCGGCATCACTCGCATCGGGGCGCATGCCGGCCCGGCGCTGGTTGGCAATTTCGGCGGTAGCCGCTTTTTCGATTACACCGCCCACGGCGACACCATCAACATTGCGGCGCGGCTTGAAGGCGCGAACAAGTTTCTGGGCACGCATTTGCGTCAGCGCAGCCATCGCCGAGCGGGCGGAAAACTTTCAGGGGCGCCCCATCGGCGATCTCATTTTGCGCGGGCGCAGCGAACCGCTGCGCGCCTATGAACCATTGAGGGCTGCCGCGTTCAAGGCGCCGGCAACGGCGGAATATGCGGAAGCCTTCGCAAGGCTCGAAGCCGGCGATGCCGCGGCCATCCCGGCTTTCGCCGCGCTGGTGGGCATGCATGCGGACGATCCGCTGGCCGGCTTTCACCTGAAACGCCTACTCAACGGTGCCAGGGGCGTCCGAATGCAATTGGAATAGGCCCGCATGCCTGCTCACTGTGAACCATCCAATGACCCGCCTCGCGACAAGGTGATCGATCGCAGCCGAACCGTTGCCGAGCTGGAGCAAAAGCTGCAGGCGATCACCGCCGATAACATCCGGCCGGAGGCCGAGCTACGCGCCGCACGGGGTCGCCAGAACGCCACCGCTGAGAGTCTTGAGGTCATCGCCCGTTCCCCCGTCTGACGTGCAGCCGGCCTTCGAGGCAATAGCGAAAAGAGCCGAGCGCGGCCAGGCGGCCACAGCCTCTTCAGCCAAATTAATGGTCATCGCAATTCCTCCCTGCGCACGTAGGATAGGAAACAGTGCGCATGTCAAAAATAGCAGATTTCCTGCGCCTCGGGTCGGTCAAGGTTGCTGACTAAGTCACCCTAAAATCCCCGGGGCGGTCGCCCTACAACACCTGAAACACCTCGAACGTGCGGCTTCTACCCTTCCGGGAGCCTGTGGCAATCGAGCAGATGCGATTCTTCCGAGCTTGTCTCGAAATATGGCGTGGCGCGGAAATAGTGCATCTCCGGATCGACCGTATCGCCTCGGTTCAGGCGATCAATGACCTCCTTCGGACCGTGACGAAACGCCTTCCAGGTCATGTAGATTTGCTGCTTGTCATACGTTTCGAGGGTGATCCGCGCCTCGATTTCCAGCACATCGTCGCGGCGCATTAGCATCCAGCAGGCACCTCCGGGCAACACGGTACCTTTAACCTTTGGTCCCTCGAAAGTGCCAGCAACCAACCGTCCGACGCGCTGGCTGCCATAGGGTGTGTCGCCGAGATTGGAGACTTCTAACTGCAGGGCTATTGTGAACAGAAACTCCGACTTGATCTTGGGACTGGACGTCACCGATGAAGCTGTTTTACGCCGCTGGTTCATCGTCCCTGTTCCCTCATATCGTGCTTTACGAAGCGGAATTGCCGTTCACGGCCGTGAAGGTCGACGAGCATAGCAAGCAGATTGAGGTGGGCGGCGATTACAGAGCCGTGAATCCACTTGGCTACGTGCCAGCTTTGATTCTCGAGGACGGAACGCTGCTGACCGAGGGGGCCGCAATTGTACAGTACATTTCGGACCTAGCCCCCCAGAAGAAGCTCGCGCCTGTCAACGGCACGATCGAGAGAGCGCAGCTCCAGGCTTGGTTGAATTTCTTTTCGAGTGAATTGCACAAAGGCGGCTTCTCACCGCTCTTCTACGCCGGGATGCCAGAACAAGCGAAAGACATCTTTCGTTCACGCCTCTTGAGGCGATTTGCTCATCTCGACGCGCACTTGAGCCGCAATGATTACCTGATGGGTGCTGACTATTCTGTAGCGGACGCTCACCTGTTCGTCATCTCGAATTGGGCGAGCTGGGTGAATTTCGACCTGTCGCCATATACTCATGTTATTCGTTTTCGCGACCGCATTCGCGCCAGGCCGGCGGTGCAGTCGGCGATGAAAGCGGAAGGCCTCGTTCCGTGGCCGAAGTCGCAGCCCTGACTACTCCATCATTTCTTGGCCGGTCCACGGTGGGCATCTGTGCAGATGCGGCCGCCCCCACGATGTCCGGTCTACCCCCGTAACTGCAGACCCAGGTCAAGCGTCGAGGTTCGACGCTGTGGGCCACCTGCGGACGTAGTCAGTTTGAAGCGAAGGTTATGCCGATATATACCTCCGGTTGGAAAGAGAACCGGCCGCCATTCCGCTCAAGAAACCGTCCGCAACATTGGCGTCATCGTCGGCGAAGAACCGTGTTGTATCTCACCGATGATCCTGAAGCCGTGGCGCTCATAAAGGGAAATGTTTCGCGGATTCGAACTTTCAAGGTAGGCGGCGATGCCCTCCTCGTCACATCGTCGAAGAGCGTGTTTCATCAGCAATGTGCCGAGGCCTTGGCCGATCCAGTTCGGATCGGCGGCAATGAGGGGCAGATACCAATGTGGCTCGTGGGGATGATGTTCGGCCATTCCCTGGAGCAGGTGTGGAATATCGTCGGCGATCTCCGGACGCAGGGACTGCGCCATGATTGCGCCCATGGCCGCTTCATCAGGCTCGACGCCGGGCGGCAGCCACAGGGCGGCCGCGCGAGCCCCTTCCGTGATGTAAGCCGTGCCATGCTCGAATGCCCGTCCGCCAAATGCGTTAACGAACTCAGGCATAATCCTGAGATATTCGGATGAGTCGGGCCAAACCCAACGGGCCATTGGATCGGCTGCAAAGCCGAGCACAATGGTGCTGATCGTGCTCGCCTGAATGTTCGCGCCCGCAGATTTGACTTCCGACGCAGCTGACATCATGCCGTCTCCCAGTCGATGGCGTCGGCCAAATTTATCAGATGCCT
>NZ_FNCU01000038.1:0-81080 GCF_900099855.1 Bradyrhizobium sp. Rc2d
GTTGCCCGAAAACTTGCTGTCATTCTGCATCGGATGTGGATCGATGGTACCGAATTTAAATGGTCATCAAAGGATGCTGCTGATCAGCCTGCATAAAGGATAACGAGTTCCCGCCGAACAGCGGGAGCGAACGTCCCTGCCGGGACGCTGGCGTTGGTGAGATCGCCCCTGGCTTTGCGGTGCTCGAAAGGGCAAAGCGCGCTTCACACATTGATCCGCTAACGTCATCTTACGCCATCATGCGGAGGGCACGCCCCTACCGCGGAGAGAACCATGGACCCGGCAAGGATGTTCAAGGAGAGCTTGACCTCGCGCCCGGAATTAGAGAACAGCCAGGGTCACAGGCTGCCACCACTCGGGCACGCGTGCGTGTCGAAACGCCAGCTCAAAGCTTTCGACATATTCGGATTGCCGAAATCGGGTTATAAGGTTGGACATCTTGAAAGCGGGATCGAATCTCAAGCTCTCACCGCAAAGCCGGCGAGCTTCAGAGATGTGTCCCGTCATTGCCGTAGCCGCCGCTAGCTCAGTGGACGCCAGGGAAAATTGAGCCGGCTTTGCATGCTCGAGTGGCCCAAGGAAGACAATCTTCGTACCGGCCGGCGAAGAAATTGGCGTATGCCGTACCAGTTTGAGGCAAGAACGACTAGGATCGAGCGGACTAAGACGAAGCGCGGCAGAGAATCGTTTTATCGCAAGGTCGACGTTTCCCAAATAGAGACCCAACTGCTCCAGTTGCGCGCTACTACCAATTAGGATCGAGTACAACAGCCGCCGAAGTTTCCACCTTCTATAGAGCTGTTGGTGCCCTGGGACGACCCCTTATCGACGTCGAAACAGAAGCATTCGGGCTTGCAAGCCCAGCCAGCGACCATTTATCTGACGCCGTACAATCCAGCTGAGAGTGCCCTAAGATGCACGCCTTTGCTCTTGCTTGTCTAATGCTTGCACTTATCGCCGCTGGATCTGCCGTCGTTTTCTTGGGATATGTCCAACAGTAAACGCGTTCGCCGAGCCGAGTGCGAGAGTCGACTAGAGCGCGCCAGTATGGCCACTCCGATGTAGGAGCATTACCTCTCACGAGCTTCGCCGGCACGAAGCTGTGAGAGGTGTCCCTACGAGATAGCGAGAATGCGCTCGGGCAAGCTCGCGAGATCCCTCAAAACGCGAACTGCGTGCGCATCGCCACTGCGTCGAACTTCGACCCGACATCGGCGGTCGAGATCGGCGAGGCCTGCCGCGACACCGTTCCGTGCAGATAGTCGAGCATGAAGCGGACGTTGCCGTTGACATACCAGTTCAGCGCGAGCGTATAGACGGTCTGCCGGCCGCCGGCGATGCCGGTCGCTGCTCCCAACTGATTGTTGAGATCGATCGTCGAGAAGCGTCCCGCGATCTCCCATGCGCCCCAGCCGCCACCGTCGAGCGAGAACGGATGCGCCGGCTTGACGCCGCTATAAGCGGCGTTCGCAGCATTGTAGGTCCGGCCCTCGCCCGTCAGCACGTAGCCGGCCTGCGCATAGCCGCCCTGGAATTTCAGGCTCGGTGCGCCAACCAGCGGCACGCCGGTGTTGGCCGTGCGATCGACATTGTACCAGAAGTACTCGCCCTGGACGATGAACGGGCCGTAGGTCGCCGCCGCCTCGACGCTGTAGACCTGCGCGCCCGAGGCATTGGCGATGGCGCCGGTGGAGATCAGCGTGGTCGGGTCGAGACGCAATTCCGGACGATCGCTGAGCGTGACCGTCTGCGTGTTGGCGATCAGGCTGCGCGGCGGCTGGATCAGCCACTGCGCGTCGGCGCCGATATGCACCGAATAGTCCTTGCCGCTGATCGGATTGCCGGCCACGCGCGCCACGGCGCCATATTGCTCGCTGGTGCCGGCTGGCGCCGCGCTCGAGGCGGAGTGGATCGCACCGGTCGACGGTCCCGTGACATAGCCGCCGATCCAGAGCTGGTCGTTGAACCAGCGCGCACCAGCTGCGGAGCGGAAGTCACCGGCGGCGATGTTGGTTGCGATCACGCCGGGCGAGGCGCGCTCCATGAACATGATGTCGTTGGAGCTCGTGGCTTCGTCCATGGTGTAGGGCAGGTCCATGATGCCGGCCTCGATCGCCATCCGTCCGCCGAACGGTTTTAAGCCGGTATAGCTGAGATAGGCATTCTCCACGCCGGAGACGCCACCGCCCGGAAGGGATCCCGGCGCCGTGCCGCCAAATCCATCGGATGAGCCGCCGAAGTCGTAGACCAGCGCGAAGTTCCAGTCGTTGAAGAACTTGCCGGTGACGCCGATGCGCGCGCGGCGAACGTTCTGGCCGCTGTCGAGCTTCTGCGGCACGGTCGCCGCGGTGTCGGGACGATAGTCATAGCCGCCGACATCCCAATGCAGACGGCTGGTGATGGCGACGCAGTTCGCCTGGTCAGCGGTGCAGATGGTTGGCCGGTTGTTCGGCATCGTCACGACGACGCCGGAGGCCGGCGTCGGTCCCTTGACCGGGATCGCCGCATTGGCGTTGGCAACCGCGGCCTTTGCCTCCGAGCGCGCCTCGGCCTTGGCTTCAGCCTTCGCTTCGGCTCTGGCTTTCGCCGTGGCCGCCGTATTCGCCGCGGTCTGGCTCTGGAGCTTGTCGAGCTTCTGCTCCAGCATCTTCAATTGCTGTTTCAGCAGCGCGATCTCCTGCTCGCTGCTGCTTGCCGATTGGGCCTGCGCCTGCGAGGCCGCCAGCGCGCTAGCGAGACCTAGTGCGGCAAATGCATATCTTTTCCCAAGCACGTCAAACATCCTCCCCAGGTTATAGTCGCAATCATTGACCCATCGAGCGCGTCTAAGCTTCGCATGGCTACTGCCACTTAAGCAATGCGGTATTGGGAAAGCCGCGCGCATCAAATCCGCCTTTTGTGACTCTGCTCTATCTCGTTCGTGGTCGATCAGGGCCTCGCGGGACACGCGGTATCCCAGCACAAAGTAAATCAGCATCAACGGAAATGCGGGCAGACCTTCCCGCAAGACTTCAGAGACTCGAATAAGGCGCCGCGGCGTTACCTATCGCTCACGACGACGTAGCCGATGAGTTATCGAACGCATTCCAGAAAGGAATTGGCAGTTTGCCGTGGCTCGTCGCAGCGTGAACGGGAGTTGCGGAAGTCGATGACCTTAAGCGAGGTGAGTCCGCGAAAGCTCAATGGAACGGTGGAAAAGGCTCTCCACGCTGATTTTCGACGTCAATGGGACTTTGATCGACTTCCGATCGATTGCGCCGGCGAAGGAAGGGCCGAAACGATTGTCGTCAAAAAGGAGTACGGCGAATGCCGACCTACACGAAAAACCCCGAAGCGGTCTCGAAGTTGACTCCCGAGCAGTACCGCGTCACGCAGACTGACGGGACCGAGCATCCCTTCGCCAACGAATATTGGGACAACAAGGAGCCTGGTCTCTACGTCGACGTGGTTTCCGGGGAGCCGCTCTTTGCGTCCTTCGACAAGTTCGACAGCGGGACGGGATGGCCGAGTTTCACGCGGCCCCTCGAGGCCGCAAATGTCGTCGAGAACGTTGACAGCTCGCACGGCATGACACGGACCGAGGTTCGCTCCAAGCACGGCGACAGCCATCTTGGCCACGTCTTTCCGGATGGGCCGCGCGACAAGGGCGGGTTGAGGTACTGCATGAATTCGGCCTCCTTGAGGTTCATCCACCGCGACCAATTGGAGAGCGAAGGGTACGGCAAGTACTCAAAGCTGTTCTCAAAGCAGTAGGTCTGACGATGGCAGCGACTATAGAACGCGCGATCCTGGCAGGGGGTTGCTTCTGGGGAATGCAGCAGCTGGTGCGGCGCCTACCCGGCGTCGTCTCGACGCGGGTCGGCTACTCGGGCGGCGACGTCAAGAACGCCACATACCGCAACCATGGCACGCACGCGGAAGCGATCGAGATCACGTTCGACTCGAGTCAGACGACCTTCCGCGACCTGCTCGAGTTCTTCTTCCAGATCCACGACCCGACGACGCTCAACCGGCAGGGAAACGACCGAGGCACAAGCTACAGGTCGGCGATTTTCTACACGACCGAGGAGCAGCGCCGCGTCGCCGAGGACACGATCGCCGACGTTGAGGCTTCAGGGCTGTGGCCGGGCAAGGTTGTGACCGAGCTTTCGTCCGCTGGCGATTTCTGGGAGGCCGAGCCCGAGCACCAGGATTACCTGGAACGCTATCCGAACGGCTACACTTGCCACTTCATCCGACCGCATTGGAAGCTGCCAGTCAGAACTGGGGCCTAAGGAGATTATATGCCTCGCCCGCGATCGTCGAATCTCTTCCTTGTAGCGCTCGTGCTGCTTCTGTTCGGAGCTATCGGAATGGAAGCACGCGCTTCGGAGCTTGTAGGTCATGTCTACGTGCAGACGAATGAAACTCAGAACCGCATCATGCACTTCGGTCGCAACGCGGATGGGCAACTCAAACTAATCGAGAGCATCCCTACCGGCGGCGCTGGCTCGGGCGTCTTCAAGCCGATCAGCGGTCAGGAGAGTGCGCCCAACGCATTCGAGGGCGCTGGCAGCGTGATCCTAGCCGACTCCAACACCCTGTTGTTCGCGACAAACGGGGGCGACAACACCGTGACGAGCTTTCGAGTAAGTCCAGACGGCAAGCTGACCGTGATCGATCGGCAGTCGACTGGCGAGCCCGTAACCGGGCGCAGCGGAACGGCGAAATCGCTCGCCTATCGCCCCCAAAGTCGAACACTATACGTGCTCCATGCCTTCGGCCCCAACCATATCCGCTCATACACGATTGCCGAGGACGGCAAGCTGAAGCTGAGCCCGGAGCGTCATTCGGTAAATACCGCGACGAAGACTGATCGGGTGTCAACACAAGCGGTTCTGTCTCCCGACGGCCGCTTCCTGCTGGTCGATATCCTCTTCGACGCTCGTCCGGCCATCAACCCGGACGGATCACCAAATCTGGTCGTGGCGAACGCCCCAGACCCAGACGGGCTCGTAATATTCCCCGTGCACGACGATGGCACGCTCGATGAGGCTTCGTTTGCCGATGCCGGCGGCGCGGGGCCTTTCTACATCGCCTTCCTCAACCGAAGTCACGACACCTTCCTGAACGGCTTCGCGGTAGGGGACGGCGTGCTAGTGAGCCGCATTGATGGCGAGGGTCGCGTGACCAACGGCCCGTTGGCTCCGATCGACTCCGCGCTCGGGAAGCCATCTGAGCTCTGCTGGCTGCAGGTGACCTCTGACAACTCGCTCGTGCTCGCGACCAACTTTGGCTACGGAACAGTCTCGACCTACCGGCTCGTAGAGGGCCGGTTGAGCCTTCTCCGGGACCCGGCCAACAAAGCGATACCGGGCGACGGCACCTTCCGCGCCGTGAACGGGCTCGTCAGCAGCGGACCCAGCGACAGCTGGTTGACTCCCGACGACCAGTACTTCTACCAGATCTTTGGAAATGCTCAGGTGCTTGTCAGCTACCGGCTCGACAAGACGAGCGGCAGACTGACGGAGATTGGTCGAAACCCGATTCCCTACAACAGTCCCCAGGGTCTAGCGGGATTCTAGACATCCACCGACGGAGCGCGGTCGACCAGGCCAGATCCAGCTACTCACACTGTGATCAGGTCTGGCAGACGCGCTCTCGTCCCTTCGCAGCCTTGCCGTACAAATCAGTCAATCGCAAGATACCGCGGCGCAGTTTTCCCTCTCGTAAGGTTGGACGCTCGACCTCGTCGAGCTTAGCGATCTCTGAGCATCGCGACGGTACCACGGCGCGCTGTGCGCTGACGAGCGAGAGGCCAATGACTACATCCTCGTGAACAGCACGGCAACTTTCAGAATGGCCGCTACGGCCAGCCCTCCTTGCGGACATCAACAAGCCGTTCAGAGCCCAGAAGATGTTCCCGTCCAAGGATTGGAAACGCATGTCCTCGGACGAGACGGTCACAAGTGCTGCAGCAATCGAAGATTTTTTTCATGGCCAATGCTGGCACAAGGACTTCACGCCTGCGAGCAAGTATTTCCACGCCAGCCTCTATTCGAACACCATCGCGTGAAAGCGCGCCAGCGCGGTTCCGCCATAGCGAACAGTGTGGCGCGGTCCGCTAACGGGGCGCGCGGCCGAATCGCGCCGGTTTGTCCGAACTGATAAGCTTTCGTATGAAACCTTAACAGTCGTAGGCTGACACCACGGCTATCTATCGGCGGACTGACTCTATTTGCGCATTTGCTAATCAGTCGGCAAATCGACTTGGAGAAAATCGGCCTAACGTTGCAAAGCCTGCGCAAATGTCGAGTAATGCCGAAATCGACCCAAGCCGCAGTCTTTTTCACATGTGGACGTTCTGTTATAGCGAAGTTCAAATGAGCCGAAGATTCGCACCTCGTTCTTGCCCGACTCGCCCTTCACGGTTAAAGCGCACATCCAGATCCCATCCGGAATCATCCTTTTTGGCCGAGAGCAATGCGAAACCATCGCCTGGAAAAAAACTCGTCTTGACCTCGACGCGGTAGCGACTGCTTGAGTCGACATCGAATGCGAAAGAATCGCATTCTATGAAGTCATTGGATGATCCATTCGCGAAAGCATACGGTGAAAAAAGACCGGAGCTGTGGATGGAGTGGAAGACGCATCTCCTGCCGGTGTCTTCGCAAACTACGCTAGCCATTGTGATGCTGCTGATGTGCTCATCGCCGGAAAGAAAGACCAGACCTTTGACTTCCTGATCGCAAATAAACTTTAGAAGTTCGTTTCGAGACCTTGGAAACCCGTCCCAGGCATCCGACGATAAGCCATACTCGGATTGAGACATTGCGAGCCGTCGCGGCAGCAAGGCAGCCGCGGTCATCACAAACTTCGGTATGTTGCGATATCGAGGCGAAGCGATCCATCCCCGAAGCCTGCTAAACTGCCTCGATCCCATGATCCTCGCAACCCGCCAGTCCTGTGCGGTACGAGGATCACGCTCGGTTCTCGTGTCCCCGAGGAAGAAGGGCAGCCCCTTGTGGCTCATCTTGTACCAAAGACGGTCCTGCTCCCCAGCACTAGCTCGTTCATAAAGACAATAGGCAAGCTTCGCGCGCTTGAAATCTTCGTTGGATATGGTCGGATCATTAGGCGCCCAATTGTCCTGGAATTCATGGTCGTCAGCCATCATGTGAACATCCAGGTCGAGCCGCTGCATCACCGCCTTTGAGCCGCGACTCTCGCCACGACGTTCGTGCGGAATGCGATATCTCTCATCCTTGACTTTGGGGTCGAATAATCCTGCCGTCGCATCCGAGTAGATCTGGTCTCCGGCCATCAGGAGCAAAGATGGCGAGCCTTGCTTCCCAAGCAACTGGCTCAATCTGAGAAGAGACGCGTCGGCCACGCCGACTGAGGCATTTTCGGCCGTGGGCATATGATTGAGAATGTCATTGGGATAATGACAGCTTGCAAATGCAAAGGCGACCCGGTCTGCGGGAGCATCGTTATCTTCCAGTGAGCCCGAAATCAGACCACCACGCAGATCATCGATCGTATTGCCGGCCAGACTTTCCGATATGGCCCTCGCCACGGGTGACTTGAGGTTGCCGAAAACCGACGCAGCCGGAGGTCGATGCGCATTTCCCCCGATTCCCTCTGCTTGATCATAGAGCAGCAAGACCAGGGCCGCAGAAGCATGCGTCGGCCAGCTCCCATAGGGAATTTCAAAGAGCCATGGCCTATTGTTCTGATGCAATTTGCGCCTCGTATTGATCGGCTTGCAAACACGCACGCCCGCCTCATCGAGACCCTTGGAGCCGTCGGGGATCGTCGGGCCGCACTTCGCACCCAGGAAGACGAAGCGGGAGTTGCGCTGTTCGACAGGCACTATCAATGCTCGCAGCACCGGACCGCGCGCAGAACTGTCAGCGGCCTGGACCCGAACCTTTCCCACCTTCCTGAATACGCGAACCCGTATGCCATACGCAGGAGCAACTGCCTGGCAAGAAGACATGCGCTCCCGGGCGCTGATCTTCGATCGGCGCGAGAGCGGATTTACACCTGATTGGTCCGGAACATTCAGATATTTGGCGATCGCACCGCAAACGGTCGCCGCGTGCTTTCCGATGAGACAATCTTGATGGCCGTGTCGTTCTATTCGCCATGTGAGGTAAGAAGGCTGACCGGCCCCCACAGCGGCTGCGTGGTGATCGATCAACGAATCGACCTGACGCCTGTTTCGAGCGATGCTAATCCGGTTGATTGGCAATTCAATCCCCAACCTGTCGAGCAAGCGTGCAGCGCACCAGATCAGGTCAAGCAACATGTCCTTGACGGGCGTCGGGTTGGCACTGCCCTCACGGTTCAAATGGGGTACCCCTGCCTGCGCGAGCACGTCGCTCATCAGGTCCAAACTGGCCACATCAACCAGGCCGTTCTCCTCTCCATGAATGGACATGACAGGGAACTTGAATCGTTCCGAAAGCCGGCGGGGGTTTACGTACCGATTGACGCCAGCCGCGTCGGCTATCGTGTTGGAGCTCGCGAAGTGAATAACCTGGGAGACTGTCTCGATGCTGACGGGGCCAAAAAAGTCATCAATGACGTCAAGTACGTTCTTTGAAACATTCCTGAGCGAGAAGGTTCGTCCGTACAGGGCGTCCATTCGATTCCGTGTACCTGCCCACGGAGTTGCCAGCGGAGGAATGAAGGGGTTTTCGCGCTTGTACTCGCGGCGAGGCATCGACATGGCCGCCAGCCCACGATCAAGAAGCTGACCGGCGACCGACACCGGTTCGCGAGGACTGAATGTGTACTCTTTCGCGGCGAGAAAATGTCTCGCATAACGCATGATGTATGCTGCGAGCACGTTTGTGCGGCTCAGCATCATCACGGGGCCAACCTGCGAAAAAACGACCCGTCCTATCTTTTGGTAAAGCCGGTCATGCCGGGCGCCTTCGTCGAGGATTGCCATGCTGAACATGGCCGCTCCCATGCAATGGGCGACGATGTCGACGCGGGGAAGCTGCCCGGCTTCCAATTTCCCATTAGTGGCGACGTGGTCAATCGCAGCCGGTATGTCCCCGGCAATGGTCTCGAAGGACCAGTCGCAAGTTGCGGTCGGCAGCCCCGCGCTACAGCGCAGATCCAGCACCCACACGTCTCGTCCGGACTTGCATAGAGTCTCGGTCAGGTTTCCGGGAATAGCGGCGTGGGCGAATGTCGTTCCACTGGCGCTATAGCCGTGGATCAGCATCACCGGGCGAGTTGGGGCCTGCTGGATCGGGACAAGCTTGGTGCCATCGTAGCGCGCCAAACGTATCCGCACGGGCGTCGGGCCTTTGTGATCAACTGTCAGCCAGTCGATCTCCGGCTCAGGCAAGCCAGCCAGTTTTTCCGGCAGCCGCTCCGGTGTTCGCGCCGGAGGAGCATCGGGCTTCCGAAAACTCAATGCGTGGCGCTGTATGGTGACCCGGAACAGGTAGAGCAGAAGGCCAAAGCAATCGAGCAGCGACGTAGTGCCATCCTGTTGGTCGACAACTCGCAGGAGCGCACTTTGCTGCCGTGCAAGATAGCGCTTGTTCAACTGCAGCACAGGAGCCTTGCCGAATAGTCCTGTTCGCATTTCCGGGAACTTTTCGAGCGACATCTCCAATAATTGAGTAAAAGGGCTTGCCGCCCTGCCGTACGTAATACGCTTGACCGCGCGAACCAGCTGCTGATCAAAGAGCGCAGGATCGAAACCGCGCGCAGACAGGACTTTTTCTATCTGAAAGTCATATTCGATCAGCCGAACAGCCCCTGCGCGCGAGCATACACGCAATATGCCCTCGCAGAATCTCCCAAATCTCTGGTACCACAGATACCGAGTCGTTGGCCGATCAATCTGTGGCCGCAGGTCGAGAAGCTCCAGGACAGACTGGATCGCCCACTGCACGAGATCGCGCAATCCACGATTGACGATCCACGCGAGAACGGCCCGCGCCGTCCGCAAGATCGGATTTGTTGGCTCGTAAGCAAACAACCTCAAGCGTCCCTGCATCCGGGCTTCAAGCGCGACATCCTCGGGATTTGTCATATCCGAGACGCGATCAAATTCCTTTCCTGGTTTGAGAATGACGAGATTGCCCCTATCAGGCGGAATCTCAAAGCCTCGCAGACCAAGCGCGCGATCCGCAACAAGGTTAGTTACCGGAGCCGGCGCTGTCGTAAGCGTAAGCTGCAACGCGCATTTATGCTTGCGCCCCATGCCCGTCCGGAAATAGCCGTGGCCTCGAAGCTGCTCTGTCAACTCAATCAGAGTCGGCTTTGGGTTTGTGATGGTGGTTGGGGAGGCAAAAATCGGCCGCGCCTCGGGAGAGGCAGAGCTTTTCGGGCTCGAGCGAGGCTTCAGTTTCCACTCTTCCTTGAGCTGGGTAATTGCCCGAAGAGCCAGAACGGAAATTGTCAGAGCTGGATTGATTCCCAGCGAAGTCGGCACGATCGAGCCGTCCAGAACGACCAGGCCTTTATGCACCGATTTGTCGCCGGGACCGTCCACGTCAAAAACGCGGCCGCAGTGGTCGGTAACGCCTTGGCGGCAATTGTCCCCCATCGCACAGCCGCCGAGCGGATGCACGGTTAGCAGCGGTCCGCGCTGCCGCCCAAAAAGTCGCTCGAGCTCTTCGGAAAAGGGACGCCAAAGCGGATTGTTGACCATTCGGCCTCCGCCGCCGGCTTTCTTCATCATTTCCGCCAGACGCCAATGATGGTCTTCAAAGCGACGGTCCATCCGAAGTTCTGGCCATCGTACGGTAAGGAGCCCATCCGCATTGTCGCAAATAGGTTCATCGCCTGCGGTCAGTTGACCCGAGGCACTGTCGCGTCCGATCATTGCGAGGATAAGCGAGTTCCGTATCGCATCCGGGCTGACTGCGGCATCATCCGGTAGCGCTTGGGATCGATGCCATCCGAAATCCCCTGTTCCCAACTGATTGAGCACATCAAACGTCGTCGTGACTTCTTCGAAAAAGCGGCGAAGCGCTCCGGGTACTGCCAGGTCCTGAATGACCAAATCGCATTCTGGATTTCCACGACGCAAGTCGACCATCGACGTGATCGTCGGTCCAATCGCGCGCCCCCCCTGCAACGTCGAAGCACCTGCGCCATCAGGCGGCGAGCTTTCATCCGCTACTGCGTTGACCGGCCGCGACAGATCATAGGCGGTCACCAGCATATCGCCATTTGCCGAGAACTTGTGGCCCAGCTGTCCCGAAAGCGGCAGGGCAGCTCTCGAGCGCAAGAGGATTTCGGTCGACCCAAGCGTGCCGGCAGCAAGGATGACTCGCTTGGCCCGGATCTCGAATGCGGCCGGCTGGCGGTCGCGGAGATGGGCTTCCGTATGATTAACATAAACAATCCAACCCGGGGCTCCCGCTGCGTATGGCCCGACGCGAAGCACGGTCGCACCTGTGACCACATCTGCACCCCTGCGTTTCGCCAAGACCAGCAGATTAAGGTCGAGCGACTCTTTTGAATTGTGATTGCATCCGGTCGCACAATCGCCGCACAAAAGGCACGCGTTCATTTCCACGCCGGCTTCGTTTGGACCATTTGTTGCAGCGACCGTGATATGCGTCGGTCTACCCTTCCCCTCGGCCAGCCGATCGAGCTCGGTGGTCTTGGTCAGGCCGCGAATAACAGGTGACGGCAAAGGCCGGGCTCCCAGCCGGCGACGCATCTCATCAGCAAATCCGGCAAACCTGCCGGCGTCGTTCCGGATAGCTCTTGGCCAGCGTGCTTCCTGAAACACCTCGTCCACGGGCATTTCCATCACGCCTGCGTTTATCAGTGAACCGCCGCCAAGGCCGGACGCCGCCACAACAACAGCATCTTCACTGACGCGAATGTCGTACAAACCATCGTGAACTCCGCGCTGCCGAGATCCACCTGCCGCAGCAAATCGAGCGTATCCGGCAAGTTCAGCATGATTGGACGGGAAACTGCCGGCAAGATACTCCTTGCCACGCTCGAGGATGCAGACCGTTACCGGCTTCCCTGACTCGTCCTCGCAAAGTGCCAGCTCATCGGCCGCCACAGCTGCTCCGTAGCCGCTTCCAACAATGACCACATCGAAGTCATAGTCCGGCCTGTTGCCGCCCTCGTCCAAGAGCGACAGGTCTTCGACTAGCGCTGTTAGGCCGCGAGATAGCCAGGCGGTTTGGCGCGACGCCATCGCTCCGGCTCGTGAACAATCGTGATCCCGCGTCATTCAATCTGCCCCAACCACTCGCATCGAGACGCGCAGCGCTGCCTCGTTGAATTCGCACACCCAGTCAAAGCCGCTCCTGGCGACGTCTGATCTCGGCTGCGATCATTGCCTCGTCTTGTCGCAACGACAGTCGGCTGGCATCCGACAATGCCCGCTTCCATATCGCCAGTGCCCGATCGCGGTCGCCTTCCAGCCAAAAGGCGACTCCGGACCATAAGCCGTATTGCGGTATTCCGACATGGAACACGTTGCTGTAGCGCTTGAGCTCGCGCAGCGCCTCCGACTCCCATTCGGACCACAAATCGTAATCTCTCGACAGCCCCGCTTCCCGCCCACGCAACAAGACTTCACACACACCCGCTATACCAACGAGCGTGCTGTGGGATGTCGGCCGACGCATTCCACGTAACATTCGCAGTGTGTCGGTCGCTGCCTGAATACTTTCGTCGTTCGATCCCATTCGGGCAAGCGCCAAGGCCATCGAGCCCTTCGACGACACATGTGCGGCCAGATCAGCAGACCCCAGCATCGCCGATGTTATGAGGCGCAAAATTTCCGTTGCTTCGCGGGGACGATCGGCGTGAAGCGCGCACATCGATTTGCACCGCAAGGCCCAGATTTCCTGCTGAATATTTCCGCTGCTCTGAGCGCGCGTCAGCAATCCCTGAGCGATTTCTTCCAGAGATCCCCAGTTTCCCCTGTAGAACAGCGACCAGAAGCGAATAACCTGAGCATTCGACCACCGCAATTGATCCCCGGCGGCCAAGCTTAACTCCTGAGATTTGTGAACTCGATAGTCGACCATCTCCCAATCGCAACGCCCGACCCTCCAAAGAGCGTCCAACATGTATACATGGGAGTGTATCGCCGGATCACACATTGCAATCGCGGCGCGCTCCGCCTTTCGAAAAAAGTATTCGCAAGTTCTCTTGTAACCGGCAAATCCCAGACCGCATGCAAACTGGGACGCCGAAACAGCCAACTCGGTCGAGTTTCCTGCTCGCTCGGCGTGGACGACGGATTCTACAAGATGACGCATACCCTCGACATACCGAAGCTCGAAATAGTCAACTGTTCCTGCATGGCCGTGACACCGGGACAATTCCAGCTCCCATGATTTCTTCATGGCCGTTGATGGTTCAGAAACGGGGATCAATTGCTGCAGGAGCAGCTTCGCCGAGCTCTTGGCTATCTGCAGAATATTTGCGGCAAGGGATCGGGGCATGGGCTCCTCGGCCAGCGTCAACGCTCGCCTGATCGCAACCCCTTGGGCGTGAATGTCTCCCCGGCAATAATGAGCTTCCGCAAGCTGTATTCTCCAGCGAACGGCCCGCGTTCTCTGCTGCTCCGTGAGCGGAAACTGTTTGGACTCATAGCTGAAACATATGGCCAGGAACGCCTCGACTTCACGATATGCCCCGACCTGGAGCGCCTTTGCCGCCGCTATCTCGGCGTACGCCACGGCCTTCTCGGATTTGCCGGCCGCTTCAAAATGTTGAACAAGAGTGGCGATGTCCGTCCCCGTCGCAGCTGCTGCGTCGGCCTCCAACGAGTCGGCCAGAATCCCATGGAGGTTCTGCCGCATCTCAGCGGGGATCGAACCGTAGACGACATCGCGAATCTGGTCGTGACGAAATACATAAAGGCTATCTGCATTACTCCGGCTTACAAAATTTGCGTCGATGAGTTTATCGAGCGCCGAAAGGAGCATTCGGCTCGATGCATCTTTGTGAAGAAGTTCGAGAAGCCGTAACGAGAACGAGCGCCCAATGACGGCAGCTGCCTTTAGAACGTCGAGCATCCTCGCGGGCAGCAAGTCGATGCGCTCGCGTATAACTCGATCAATTCCTTCGAAGTATCGAAGTTCGTCCAGAGGACGAAGCGAGCGCCACAAGCCCTGACGGATGGCTATCAGCCCCTCGCTCTTCAGCGTAAGTACAATCTCCTCGGCGAACAGGGGGTTGCCACCCGCCAACGAACATATGCGGTCCGCCAACTCGCGTTCAGGCGCAGCATCACCGAGCGTACGTCTCGTCAGTTCACGTATCTCCGGGTCGTTGAGCTCTTCGAGAGCAATAACACGAAAAGATCGGGCGGGATCGTCGAAGTCACTTCCCGGGGGATTGCTTCTCGCTTCGGCCCGCCTTTGCAAACTACGAAGTTCCTCCGGTATCTCCTCGGATCTTACACAGAGCACCATCAATAGCGCCGATTGGTTGGCCGATACCCACTCGACAAGTCGCCAGGACGCCGAGTCCAGCCAATGACTATCTTCCAAGATCAAGACCGCTGTCGTGGGAATGAGAACGGCAACCAACTCGCCGACAAGCCGCATTGTGGCATCACCGCGGTGGGCACCTTGGAGATGGCGCGTACTTTCGCTCTCTCTGATTTTGGTACCCAACACCGCATCGAGCAGGGGAAGTCGCTCGACCATTTTTGGATCGTTGGCGACACGAGACCTAATGGTTTCCAGGACGTCGGCGCCGTCTGCATTCTGATTCATGTGCAAGAGTGAAACCAGCAACCTTCTCCATGGCAAAAGAGAAGATCGCCGGTCGTCCCGCTCCGCTGATGCGACGGCAACAGTCGCGCCTTGGGTTCGCAATTGCTCGGCAAATGAAGCTATCAACGACGATTTTCCTATCCCGGACTCGCCCATGACGACAACAAGCCGCTTGCTCCCGGTCCGTGCTTCTTCGAAGATGCCGTTCAGCAACGTCAATTCGGTGCGCCGGCCGACCAAAGGGGCCGGATCCGACGGGGTTGCTTGCGATTCCATAGGACTGAAAACCGCGGCCATATCTCCGAGACCCGCTAACTGAAGGGTCCCTCGAGGCTCGAACCGGAATGCAGATCGTGTCGCGCGCTCCGTTGGCGCATCGCACAGGATACCTCGATCAACCGCCATCATCAGCCGAGCCGCCCGGTTGATCGGGGCGCCGTGCGGCATGAATTGGCAACGCCGCTCGCTCCCCGCCAGGCCGAACAGCGCTTCGCCAGTTGAAACGCCAATCGACGATGCCAGTCGCAGCGAACGCAGGGTTTCATTGATGGTGCGGGCAGCATCGACGGCGCGTCGGGCATCGTCTCGATGAAAGCTGCCCCGAGCACCGAATGTCGTGGAGAAGACTAATCCTTTGTCGTCATAGACAAGGCTGCCCGGCGGTCCACCGAAGGTTCTGGTGATACCTTGCAGGGCAACGCATAGCTCCTGATGCCGCTGCAAGGAGAAATCACCCGCGCAATCAAGACCAACAATCCGCGCAAAGACTGCAGATACAGGTCGAACCTCGGTAAGGTCGGAAAGGGACGGTGCAGGCTTCTGCCGGGGCTCCGCCACCAAACCCTGAAATGCTTTCGAGACTGACGCAGGAGCAGCGACGTATTCCCTGACTTGCAGAGGCAAGAATGCTGCCATCCAATCGATATCCGGGTCCGCCGGACCGCTTTCCTTTTGCTGACCCAAGCTATCAATGCGGGGCGGAAACTCGGCCAAACTCAGCCTGGCCGCGTCGGATAATTCGTAACTCCAGCTACGAGCATTTGCCTGTGCATTTGCTGCCTGGACGACAGCTTCGCCGCCAGCGATAAGATTCCACACCGGCTGGTCGCCCAGAGCTGCGGCCCAAAGCCGGCCGACCCCGATGCCTATATGAAGCGAAGGCGTAATTTTGCTTTCGGAGTCATGGCGTCGCTCATTGCCCGCCTTGCAGATTGCTTCCGCACAATTGACCGCCGATTGGACCGCCGCGCCCAGATTTGAGTTTGCATCCCAATATGCCAGCAGCGAATCACCGGCAAAATACAGCACTTCTCCTCCGTGATCCGCGATATACTCCGAGCAACGACCGTATGAAATGCTGAGCAATCTCGGTAAGTCTTCAAGCCCTTCACGTCCGCGCCGGGCCAGTTGTTCAACCAAGGCTGTGTATCGCGACACGTCGACAAACATTGCGACGCCTGAAAATTCGACCGAATTGGGCCGATGGCCATCGGCTCCGTGTATCCGGCCGAGCAGTTTCACCGGAAGGAGATCGTTGGGCAAAAAATGGGTTGCAGCCATGTCTGCTTCCAAATTCGCCAGTTGAAAGTCGTGGCCTTATAGTTGGAGTAGACATCGTCTCGACGAACAACCGCTTATCTAAGCGCGCTCAATCGTAAACGAACTCACCATCGTTATATTGTGAAGAGGATCACACTTGAGGATAAAACTCCACCCACCTCTCTTGTCCTAAACCCCGCAGATCTGGTCCCTGAGTGATCTGTCTCGCCCTCGAAAAGCAAGCATTCCACACGACTGATACCGGGCCTCCCCCGACTGATAATTTCAGCTAAAAGCTTGCCAGACACGAACCGTCTCTATTTTGCTCGAAAGCTTATCAGTTGGCGAACTGACCCCGTGTGCGATCTATTTAACGTCTTGGTCTGCTCGTTTTGGCTCGCCAACGATATGATCGCACTGATAAGCTTTGCGACCAAACCTTATCAGTCCGAGCCGCCATTCATTTTCCTGATGAACTCGGTTTAACTTCAATGTTGCGGCTGCCACCGGACATAACGGCACAATTGCAGGCAAGGATAATGCAATGAAAAAGCAAGAAGCACCGAGCCTCGGCGCGCTTCTCACAATTTAAGCACAAACGCATCACGCTCCTTCATCGAAAATCGATTATGACGGATTTGCTCCGCAACAATTCGCCAAACCGACGATAGCCAAAACGTCGCCACCCGTTGACGAGGTCACGCAGCCGGCGACGGAGAGCCGCGTCCGGAGGAGGGTTGGAGCGCTAACGGATCATATTCCGACCGCGCCCACGATCGAGTAAGCCCGCCGCCCGACAGGCTCATTGC
This sequence comes from Bradyrhizobium sp. Rc2d, assembly GCF_900099855.1. NCBI lineage: Bacteria > Pseudomonadati > Pseudomonadota > Alphaproteobacteria > Hyphomicrobiales > Nitrobacteraceae > Bradyrhizobium > Bradyrhizobium sp. Rc2d. The sequence continues at coordinate 17,072 of NZ_FNCU01000038.1, forward strand.
GGATGCGCCACCTGAGCGCGCTTGGCGGCGGGCTCTGCCATTTTTGAAAGGGATCTGCACCAAGCATCTGCTTGGCCAAAAGCTTCTTCAGCTTCGCGTTCTCGCTTCGCCTTGGGAACACGTCTCAGCACACTGATATCGTCAGGAACGCAGCCGATCTCACCTTCAAACCTTTCCGGTCAAAGGAGTCGTTTTCAAGTCCAGCATTCCTTGGCTTTCCTCTTTTCGAACTAGGTCTATTCTTCCAGCCGAAGCCGCAAGCATTTGTTCAGCGAGGCACTGCCTCAGCGATGGACCGGATATGAATACCCCAGAAACCCGAGTGCCATCGGCAACCGTAGACAACCAATTGAAACTAGAGACTGCTAGGCTGTCTTCGTCCCAGAGCAAGAATTTGCCGTGGAGGTCATCGCATTGCTCCAATATGAGCCCGCGCTTGGCAAGTTCTGTTACTTCCGGCACGCGCCCCGTTTCTCTTAGCAATTTACTCGGGCGCTGATAGAGAAGTCTTACATGTTTGCCTAATTCAGCCGCGCGCTGCATAGGAACGAGCACCGAGGTCTCGGCGGCTATCACCCGAGATCCTCTCTTCAGCAACGCGCGTTTAGTGTGGTCGCACGCCCGCTATACTATCGGTGATGATGCCGAGCTTGCCATCGACCGTGCGATGGTCGAGATAGAAAAAGCCCTTCGGCTTGCCCTCACGCACCATGTAGCCGGCCTCCGGGTCGGTCCGAGAGACCTTGGTCTCTCCTTCTCGATCGGGTGGCGCTCCTTCTCCGGTAGCGGTTTCTTTTCTTGCCGTGAACCTCGCGATCGTCCTGGATCGCCCCATCAAGCGCATCCCAATAATCCGCGCGTGACTTGGCAACGACCGCCTTGTCGCAGCGGTTCTTGTTGGCGCTGGCCTTCAGATGCGTTGAATCCGTATAAAGCACGGTGCCATCGACCAGCCCCTTGGCGATTGCCTGCTCCACGATCGCATCGAAGATGTCCTGGGCCACCTGTGTGTCGTTGTAGCGGCCGGCGCCGGTTCTGGCTCAGCGTCGAGGCATCGAATACCGCCTCAGTCAGCTTCAGCCCCAGAAACCAGCGGTAGGCGACGTTGACTTCGATCTCACGCACCAATTGCCGTTCGGAGCGCACACCGAACAGGTAGCCGATGAACAGCGCCTTGAACATCAGCGTCGGATCGAGCGGGGGCGTCCGTTGTCCGCGCAGTAAAGTCCGGCAACCCGATCATGGATAAAAGAAAAGTCGATCACCGCATCGACCTTGCGAAGCAGGCGATCCTTCGGAACCAGACCGTCGAGACTTACCATCTCCAAAGCGGTCTGTTGCGGCGAGGGTTTGCGAAGCATGCCACACTGAATCAAAAACCCCAGCCCTTGGCGAGGACTTTGTCAGCAGTCTGGGGCCGCAATATTGCGGCCTTACCTTGCCGCATGTTCAGGCGGCCGCCTCCCGCTCGCGGGTGCGCGGCATTGACAGGGTCAATCGGCGTCCCATTTCTTCGTTGGTATGGAAGCTTCAAAAGTTACGCCTCTTCGCGCATTAGTGAATGCGCGCAAGATTCCCCCGTGCGCTTCCACGATTGAGCGGCAAATTGACAGACCCATCCCCATGCCCGATGTTTTTGTCGTGTAGAACGGCTCAAAGAGCCGCTCAATGTCCGCTTGAGTGACACCGGGGCCCGTATCGCTCACAGCAACGGTAACGCTTTCATCGTCGCTCCGACTAGTACTAATGACCAAATCCCGCGGACCGTCATAATCCTCACTCATCGCCTCGATTGCATTGAACACGAGGTTTAGTATGACCTGTTGCAGCTGAACCCGATCTGCTTCAACGAGGGGTAGCGCCTCGCAGAGTTGCGTCTGCATAATAACGCCCTTGCGACTCGCTTCGGCCCGTGAAAGGGCAACGACATCGTGAATTGCCGCATTAATATCAAGTGTCTCCTTTTGCGGCGGTGCTTTTTTGACCAGACTGCGAATGCGATCAAGGACATCGTTCGCCCGAATTCCGCCCTGTCGGATACGCGAGAATACCTGACGTGCCTCGTCGACATTCGGATCGGCGCGGTCCAAAAAGCGCTGCCCCGCGTCCGCAAGTGTGATTGTCGCGGCGAGAGGCTGCTTCACCTCGTGACTGATCATCGCCAGCAGTTGCCCCATTGTCGTCAGCCGATTTGCATGGGCGAGCGCCGATTGCACTTCCCGGTATCGCGACTCGCTTTCACTGGCTTCCGCTTCAGCGCGCTTTTGCTCAGTCAGGTCCAGCACGAAGGCAACACCTTCGTCCATACTCCCCTCGAAGTTGGCGACGCCCAGCAATACCGGGACACGGCGGCCGTCCCTGCGAAAAAGCTCCTTCTCGAATGGAGGTAACGTTCCGTCGCGTTTCAGCTTGGGATCCCAAATCTGCTCGTCACGTTCGGCCCAATTCAGAGGAGTCAGATCTGTCCACCGCACTCCGCCGAACTGAAAGTCATCGCGGTCGTATCCGACGATCTGAAGAAATGCGTCATTGGCTTCAGTGATGGTGCCTTGGCTTCCGTAAATGAAAATTCCGATGATATTGGCGTCCACGAGACGCCGGATCCTGCTTTCGCGTTCGAACAAATCGCGGTACAGCCGGGCGTTCTCTAGCGTGATCGCCGCCTGCGATGCAAGCAGCTTGAGCACGGGAATCCGGCTGGATACGAAGATTCCCGGGCCCAGGTGATTTTCGAGGTATATGGCTCCGATCAGATTGGCTTGGTTGACCAGCGGAAGGCACAACACCGAGAGTGCCTGCTGCGCGTTAATATAAGGGTCGGCGGAAAACGAAACGTCCGACACAGCATCGTCGAGTAGAACATTGCGTCTTGTGCGCGCAACGTAATTAAGAACCGATTCGGGCAGGGTCGTATCGTTTATGGGCTCATCACAGAACCTCACCGTGACCGAGTCGCTCGAGGTGACGGCTTCGGCCTGGACATATAAACCCGTCCTTCGCGAAAGCATCAGGAGACCACGTGCAGCACCGGTATGCTCCATGGCCATTCGCATGATCGTGTCGATCAACTTCTCGAAGTCCATTTCGACTGATAGCGCTTTTGACATCCTAAGCACAGTGCCAAGATCCAGACTTTCGACAGTCGCGCCGAAAGTGGTGTCGGGTGATGTGATGGTTTCGTGTGCGATTAGATGCGGATGCGACTCCTCGAGTTGCCGGACCTTGATGTTGGCACCCCAGCGAAGATAGCAGCCGCGGGCGTTGCGCAGATAGGCGTGTGAAACAATCTCCACGCCGCGGTCAGTGTAAAAGCGCGCAGCGAGTTCGCTGGCAAGGCCCTCATTGTGCGGAAAGCCGTTCAACTGCGCGGCGCGAATTGCCTTTTCGAAAAGGCGTTCCGCGTCGAGGTCTCGTCCTTCGAGGCGCGCTATCTCGGCGCCGACGAGCGCGGCCCGATCCTCGAAGTTTTCCGGGCCATTCCGCGCCCAGATCTCGAGCTGTCGATGATGAGCAGCAATCGTTTCGCACAGCTGTTGCCGTTCTTCGATCGGCTTACCGGTCAGCCATGCGCAGAGCGCAAGCGCCGCATAAAAATGAAAGTCCGTTTCCTCGAGAAAAAGCGGGGATGTCCAGAGCAGCGTGCGTGCTTTGGACAGCGCATCGACCGCGGCGGGATAATCCCCGATCAGATAACGCAGCTGCAATTTGCGAATCCAGTACCAGCACTGAGCGATAGCCAAGGCAGGGCTGTTCGACAGGTATTGCTCGACCTGGTGCTCGTCCATGTCGTCATAGCCGAGGCAAGCAGGTTGTTTACCTGACGTACGTAACGCCTTGATCAATGCAAGTTGAGTCGCGATGATGTGTTCGACGAGCCCAAAGCGTGCGTTTCGCACGAAATGGAGTCCCCACTCGGCTTCGCGCTCGGCATCGTCCAATGGGTCACCGGCAAAGAGAAGATGCGAATTCAGATTGTTCCGAGCGTACGAGGCATACAGCAGGTCTCCAATATTGTTTGCATCCGTGAAGCCGCGGTGGATCAAGGCATTACTCGACCGAACGTGCTTGATCCAGCGGAGGCCGGCGAACACAAACACCAGAATCGTCGACGCACGGAATCGCCTGTTTTCCTGCCGTTCGATGAGATCGAATCCTACTTGACCAAGCCGGAAGCCCGCGTCGTACTGGCCGTAACGTGGGCCCGCAACGCGCGCGAACATTACATAGGCAAAACATGACGTATCGCTATTGCCATGCGCGAGACTGATGCTTACTGCTCTGCAGACTGCTAGCGACGCGAGGTTCAGGTCCGTGAACATGGCAGGCGTCTGCGCCTTGATTAGTACCTCCATGACAGCCAACGATGTTGGATCCTCCATGGATGGGGCCCTGAGGATGTCATCAATAGGCCGACTGTTCAGAATATGCAGGATCTGGTCGTACTCCCGGCGCACCTCCTCGTCCGCTGGATGGGCAGACCAGTGAATGCCTTCGTGCGCCAGGAAGTCCAGCGCGATAGCGATCGCACAATCACTCTGGCCATGTGCGGTGCAAATATCCATCTTCAGGCAGGTGACGGCGGCGCGCTCCTTTGTACCGACAGCAAGGGTGTACAGCCTCGCGAGGCGCGCGTCCGCGGCCATTAGTTCACCCGTCAGAAATTCGCATTCTGCACGCTCGAATTCGAGTGCGTATGTCAAATCGCGTAGACGAAGCGGGCTATTCTCCTCTAATAGAGCGGCCCCCGCGATGAGATATTTAAGTGCAGAAGTGTGAGCTGACGATGCTTTTGCACGCCGGGCGGCGATCAGATTAAGGTTAGCCAGTCGCTCGCGTTCCTCGCCCGTCACGATATGACTGACGGCCCGATTGAGTTGCCCGACTATGTCGAAGATCGCTTTCTCGAGATGCTCCGCGGGAGTATGTGCAACGAGAAGTCTTCCTATTTGCAGGTGCTTCTGTGCGCGTGTTTGCTCGGGTATGAGCGAGTACGCGGCCTCCTGTATCCGATCGTGGACGAACTGGTACCCATCCGGCAGGCGTTCTATAAGTTCCAACTGGCATGCTTCCCATAGATCCGCATCCACATCTTTTTCAGTTGACTGTCGAATTCTGGAGATGACCAGAACATCTCCCGTGTTGCCCAGACATGCAAGCTCCTGTAGTGCCTCCTTGCACTCGTCCGGAAGACGCTTGATTTTTTCGACCAGCAGTTCAATGACGTTGTCCGTGTGCCGCGACGCCTGAATGTTTTTAACATCCCAATGCCAACTTCCCGAAGCGCGATCGGGAACAATCGCGTTGCGTTCCACCAGAGCATTCAAGAACTGACCCACGAAGAACGGATTACCATCTGTCTTCGTATGCACTAGCCGCGCAAGCGATGCGGCGCGTTCGAGACCGCAGCGCAGCGCATCCGCTATTAACTGCGCCAGATGATGGTGCTCAAGGGCATCGACACGAATCTCAGTGACTGCGGTTCCTGCATCTCTCATTGATTTCAGTGTCCGTGAAAGCGGATGAAGCGCATCGACCTCATTTTCGCGGAAGGCACCGAGTAAAAGCATATGACGCGGGTCTAGCCGCGTTGTCATGTCCTCAATGAGGTCCAGCGTTGCAGCATCGAGCCATTGCAGATCATCGAGAAAAAGCACTAGCGGATGTTCCGGTCTCGCAAAAACCGCGACAAACCGACGAAATACCAGCTGAAAGCGACCTTTTTCCTGTTGAGGAGGGAGTTCTGGTACCATCGGTTGCTCACCGATAATGTGCTCGAGTTCAGGCACGAGATCGGTAATGAGCCTGCCGTTTGGTCCGATTGATTCCAGAAAAGTGTTGCGCCATCCTCGTAACTCGTTCTCACTTTTCCCGAGCAATTGGCGTACAAGCCCCTGGAAGGCCTGTGCCAATGTCGAGTACGGGATGTCTCGCCTACGCTCGTCGAACTTTCCTGATGCAAATAGCGCATGCGTTGACATCAGGACCTTACGTAGTTCTCCAACAATCGCAGACTTGCCGATACCGGAGCCCCCGGACACCAGTACCAGCTCGGGAGTGCCGCTCCGGACGACGCGATCGAAAGCCGTCGCAAGCGTTCTGATTTGCTCCTCTCTACCATATAACTTCTCAGGGATGAGCAGACGGTCCGATAGATCTAGCTCTGCTAGCGGAAACGGAACGACCTGGTGATTCGTTTCAAATTCCACAAGACAGCGCCGCAGGTCATGTTCGAGACCGACTGCCGTCTGGTATCGATGCTCCGCGGGTTTCGCGAGCAGCTTCATGATGACATTCGAGACTTGGGCAGGAATGTCAGCTAGTCCTTGTTCTGGAGGTACTGGCGTTCGCGCTATATGGCAATGAATCCACTCGCCAGGTTCTGATGCGCTAAATGGGAGCGAGCCCGTTAGCATGCGATAGAGGATCACACCGAGCGAGTACAAGTCGCTGCGCGCATCAACGGAACGATTCATGCGGCCAGTTTGTTCCGGCGCCATGTAGGCAAGAGTGCCTGCGACATATTCGGGCAGTTCGGACATACGCCGGATGCGCTGTAGCTGTGTCGCAATTCCGAATCCGGTCAGCCGGACATGCTCATCGCCGAGCGCAATGAAAATATGCACGGGCTTCAGGTCTCTATGGACGAGTCCCTGTTGATGAGCACAAGCGAGCGCCTCGGTCAACTTGATGGCGAGCCGCAAGAAGCGGCCAAGCTCAAGAGGCGTCCCGAGGAGAGCCTCGAGAGGTTCCTCGCCGTTGTCCTCGAGCAGCAATGCAATGCGCCCACTTCGATTGACGAGCGAGAGAGGGCAAAGTGCCCATGCGCCGTGAAGCCGATCTTTTAATTCATATTCATGAGAAAGACGGGCCAGGCTTTCAGCGGACGGGGTCGCAGCCAAGGTGCTGACGGTGAAAACCCTCGTTTGCTCGCCATTACTGTTTGTTCGCCATTCTCGACAGAAAATGCGTTCGCCGTCTCTCCATAGGACATCTATTCCGCTGTTTCTCACTGTTGATCTCGTTCGTTCAAGAGATTAACTCATTCCTGTGATCGTATCGAAACGATAGCGACGAGGCTCTAGCGCGAGAGGCCGTGCGTCGCTCTACCCTAAGCGGTGATGCGGACGACTTCCGGGTCACGTTGACGTCGCGGCATGGCGGTGAACGGACCTGCCTTTGGCGCGATCCGCGCCTGCGCCTTTGTCAGCAGCGTCTGCCAATCGAACCGCCTGCAAATCTTTATAAAGGCATCGAGCGCAGGCGAATATTGACGTCCACCGACAACAAAGAGCTCAACAGTGTGCTTGAAGTCGACGTCCGCGATAGGACGGACGACAGCATCCGGAAGTGCTGGCGCGTGCTCTGGGGTTAGCATAACGCCAAGGTTTGCGCTAACTAGGTGCTGCAGGTGCTGCAGCCCTTGCCCGCGGTGCCCGGGCTGGGCGACCTGCCCCTCGCACAGGTGCTCGCGGAACGCGCGGTAGATCTCGCAGTCAATCGCTTCAAGCCACTTCGCGGACCGCAGATCCTTCAGAGTAACGGTGGACTCCTCTGCCATCTGGCTCCCCTCGGCGCATGCGACAAAGACTCTTTCGCCGAACAAGCTGAAACGCTCGATGCGTTCGGGCGTTGGCCCAATGCAGCTGCTACCCAGGGCGGCGCTGACGTCGCCGCTCAGTAAGCCTTCGAAGACGTTAGAGGATTCAGCATCGACCAGATCGACTTGGAGGCCCGGTAGCTGGGTCGTGAGCGCGGCGATCGGTTTCATCAGGATCGACGCCGAGATCATCGGTGTCAGGGCTACCCGGAGTGTGGCGACCTTCTTCCGCTTGAATTTCTTAGCATTGGTGCGAGCCTCCTCGACGGCGAGCAGCGTCCGCTCCAGCGTGGGCAGCATTAGCTTTCCAAGATCCGTTAACTGGCTGAGGTGCCTTTCACGGAAAACCAGTGCGCCACCAAGTTCGTACTCCAGCTTCTGAATCGACTTGGTCAGCGCAGGTTGGGTGATGTTGCACTGTTCGGCCGCCCTAGTAAAATTCATGCACTTGGCAAGGGTTACGAAATACCGAACCTGGTGGAATTCCATGGTGGCTCCTTCTTATATCGTCAACTACCCGTCAAGCGGGCTCTCCTCAGGGGACTTCGTTCGCCAAGGAGATCCGACTGGACGTCCGTCATGCGTCAACACTCCGTTGAACGATGTCGAGCAGCGATTGCGCCTCGATTGGCTTTCTGAGAAACCCGGCCGTTCCGGAGTACATCGCGCGTTCGCGCCACGACTCTTCAGGGTGCCCGGTGATGAGAATGACCTTAGGTGCATCCGACATCTCGGCGACGCGCTCGACCAGATCGATACCGGACAGCCCCGGCATATGGATGTCCGAGACCACGCAGTCACAGCGATCGCTCTCCTCGGAATCGAGAAAGGACTCCGCGCTCTCGAAGCAGGCCACTTCGTGGCCAGCAGCACGCAGCAGGTTACTCAGCGAGTTCCGGAGAAGGGCATCGTCATCGACCACGCAGATGAGAGCTTTCTTGTTCATGAAGCGAAACTGCGCTTATTCGACGCGCTCGCCTACTCTCCCGCGGCTGAGGTTAGTCCTGTCCATTTGGACAGGCTTCGACGAGCACCTATTCCTCGCCTTCCAGAAGTGCCGCCATCCGGGTCAATTCCGCGAGGCTGCTGGCCATCATCTTCGTCATGACCGCGCTGCGGTGAAATTTCACGGTGGTCTGCTGGATCTCTAATGCGCCCGCAATCTGCTTGTTCATTTGGCCTGCACACACCAGCGCCATGACCTCGCGTTCACGTGCGGTTAGGCTTTCGTATCGTTTGCGCAATTCCGACAGCCGGTCCGGCGCCGCCGATGGCGGCTTCCACGTTCGGATCGCGTTGGCGACTGCCTCCAACATCTCTTGATCCCGAAAAGGTTTTTCGATGAAGTCAACAGCGCCCGCCTTCATCGCCTGCACCGACATGCGGATATCGCCATAGCCGCTCATCAGGATAATTGGCAAACGGCTATTACGCTGAGCGAGCGACGCCTGCAGTTCGAGCCCGCTGGGCCCCGGCATCCTGACGTCGATGATCACGCATCCAGGCACATCAGCTGGATCGGCGGCAAGAAAATCCTCCGCACGACCGTAGAGCTTCACGGTGTAACCGACTGATCGCAGAAGGTCGTCGATCGAATGCCTCATGAGGTCGTCGTCGTCGATGACATGGACGATAGCGTCGCCCAACATAGCTATTTCGTCCCCAAGCGTCGGCTCCCGGTCGATCCGACGCGCTCGTCCCGTCTATCATTTTTTTGGGAAACATTGGTAGGCATCGATTCAATTCCCAATGGGAATGGATGTAGTGCCGCTGCTGAAACGCGGACGGAACGCAATTTTCCATCACCCCGCATTCCCAATATCCCGGCGGTCGCTGCCACAGAGCGTCCCCTTAGAGGATAGCGTTCCTAGGTCATCTCCGACAGCCATAGATGCACCAGAGAGTCACGTCCTAAGAGCTCGCGGGCCTGTTGACGACCATCACAAGCAACCGTTATCGCCGCGCTCGCGTGCGCCCTAACCTATCGCTATTGCGTTTCGAGGACGCCGCGCTCGTCCGCCGTCTATCGGGCGCGCCTGATCCTTTCAAGTCGATTGACTGTAGGGATCCCCTTTAGTGTCGCGAAGTCGAACCCGCGCCTCGCGAGGGGCCACGATAACGCAGGGATATAGAACTTATGGCGACCGATGTCTCCAAATCGGTCCAAGGTCGTTCTCGTCGCGGTATCGCGTGTCGGCGCTGTGACGAGAACTTGATGGAGACGGGAATGTCGGTCGTGAGCTTGCGAGAAACGCTGAAGTCCGCATTGGGAGCTATTCTCTCGCTACCAGATGCGGCCCCTGTTCCTATCGGAGACGGAGCGTTCGCGATGGATCTCTCCGCCGTGACAGGGGCGACATCTCCAAATGTCCATAATGGTCGGGCGGAGATCCCTTTGCGCGGAGCAGATGGAGAGATCACCGGCGTCCTGTGCAAGATCATTTCCATCGATATTCCGATCTGCGGGTCCGCAGACATCGATCGAGACACCACGAAGATCTTAGTCCATGACATCGCAAATCTCTTGGCAGTTATCGATGGAGGCCTGCGGCTGCTTGATGTAAAGACCGACGCGCAAGATCGCGCTGTGATCGTTGAAAGGCTCCGCCGCGCAATCCAGCGCGGCGCGTCGCTCAGCCGCAAACTGCTGGACAGCAATCGTCCGTATTGCAGCACAGCTCGGCCCGTCTCCCATGACGATATCGTGGACATCGGTGATCTGGTCGACCAGACGCTACGCGCTGATGTTGTTGTCGACACGCACATCGACCCGGACCTCAGGCAATTCCAAGCTGATCCGGAGGAGCTCCATCTTGCACTCCTCAATCTCTGCAAGAATGCAAGCGACGCGATGCCCGAAGGTGGGACGATCAGTGTTTGCGCGCGGAACGTCTGCGTGCAGATAGGCGCTCCCTGGGTCGAGATATCGGTTTCCGACGATGGGACCGGCATGAGCCCGGACGTGCTCGAACGAGCCTTCGAACCCTACTTCACGACGAAGGAAAGCGGCACAGGCACAGGGTTGGGTCTCGCGCAAGTCAAACGCCTTGTCGAACGCTGCAATGGAGCGATTAATGTTCAGAGCGCGGAAAACAAGGGAACTACCGTGCGTATGCTATTTCCCTGCGCGTAGAATGGCATCAGCGCGGCGGATCCGCAGGGCAAGTGGAGGGCGGTCGGGCATATCGACCATGAAGGCGATGGCGCCGTTGTGAGGAAAATAGACCTGGTCGAGTTCATCGCCCGACCGGACCAGGCATCGGGTTTGAATGAGACGTTCCGGAAGTGGGGCGTGAGCAAGCCGACATCCGCCGGCGGCAGTACCGCCAGTAGCGATTCCCAACGCTGCTCGGGCGACCGGTCACCGTTCACCTCCTCACTTCCGAGCGAGGAATCCGAACACGTCGGTGGTGATCTCGCCTTCCTTCGCCTTGCGCACACTGGTCCAATTGGTCCACAGCCCGGCAAATGCGATCAGAGGCCACGCGATTCCGACAATTCTCGTGACGCTTTCCCCAACGATGTTGACCGGACTCGCGCCTTGACCGACGGGGTCGTGTGCTGCCTGCGCAAGCCAGTTAACGAAGAGCATCTCACCCAATGCATTTGTGCAGCTCTGAGGTCCGGCGACCCACCTGAAGCGGACTCGTGAGTTCGCCGTCGGTGCCGGGCAAGGTGAACTGAAATACGGCGCCACGAGGCTCATTCGCTTCCGCCCACAGTTTGCCTCCATGCGCATGGATGATAGAGCGGCATATTGACAGCCCCATGCCTGTTCCGCCGGGCTTCGTGGTGTAGAAGGCGTCAAAGACCAGCTCGAGATGCTCCGAATCAATGCCCGGCCCGGAATCGCGCACGGCCACGACGACGCCTGCTTGATCCTTCTTTGTGCTGATCAACAGTTCTCTCGTCCCCTCCTCCATCGAACCCATTGCTTCAGCCGCATTCAGAATCAGATTTAGCAAGACCTGTTGCAGCTGAACGCGATCCCCCGGAACCGAAAGTAGTCCCTCTTCAAGCCGGGTCTGGACCGAAACGCCATTCCTGAGGGTCACGCTTCGAGCCAATACGATCACTTCCTTGATTGCCACTTTGAGATCGAAACACTCTTTTCGCGGCGGCGCTTTCTTGATTTGCTCTCGGATGCGATCGATGATTTCTCCGACTCGATCAGCGTCCCCAACGACACAGGAGAGTGCCTCTCTGACCTCGTCCATGTCCGGCGGCTGCATCTTCAGAAAATTCTGGGCCGCGCGGGCGTTGTTGCGCGCGCTGGCGATCGGTTGCGCGATTTCGTGCGACAGCGAGGCGGCCAATTCTCCCATCATGCTCACGCGGTTCATGTGGGCGAAATCCAATTCGAGCTGGCGCAGCTTTTCACGTTCGTCCTGTGCCCGCCTTCGTTCCGTCACATCGACAGTTGTGCTGATAACCTCAGACAGCGTGCCGCGGGGAGAAAACGCATGATAGCTCGTTCCTTCGACCCATTTGATTGTTCCATCGGGTAGGAGGAGTCTGAACTCGGCCGTGAAATCTCTGTTCTGGTGCACGGCCGCCTGAACCGCTCCCCACACTCTGTCGCGGTCCTCTGGGTGAATGCGCTCCCACATACTTTGTCGACTTGGAAGGCCCTGCAGCGGATCAAACCCCCAGATCCTGTAACTCTCGTCCGACCAATAGAGGTAACGCATCGTTGTCGCGTCATAGATCCAATTGCCCGTGCGGGTGAGTCTCTGTGCTTGGCTAAGCGCCTCCTCGACGCGCTTGCGCTCCGTCAAATCGAGCACAAAGGCAAGGCTCTCGTCGCCTCCTTCCCTGAACAGCGCGGCGCCAATAAGCACAGGAACGCGGCTACCGTCTTTCCGAACATACTCCTTCTCGAATGGCTGAACTATCCCGGTTGAGTTTAGTTCTGCCTGCGTCAGTATATCGCGCTCGCGCCATTCCGGAGGGCTCAGCTCGGTCCAGCGCACGCGGCCCCGAGTCAGGTCCTCACGGTCATATCCTAACATACATAGAAACGCGTCATTGGCCTCAAGAATTCTACCTTCGCGGTCGGCAATGATGATCCCAATGATGTTGGCGTCGACCAAACGCCGGATCTTCGCTTCGCGATCTGCGACATCGCGATAAAGCCGCGAATTTTCGAGCGAGCTCGCCGCCTGCGACGCAAGCACCTTCAGCAAAGCGACGCGATCGGGCGTAAACACTCTCGGTGCCAGATTGTTCTCCAGGTAGAGAATGCCTGTAAGCTTTCCCTGGTTGATTAACGGCAAACAGAGAATAGAACGGAGATAACTCTCAACGATGTAGGGATCGGCAGAAAATGAATTGTGAGATGACGCATCGTCGAGAATCACGATTTCCTGGGTGCGTATTACATAACGAACGAGCGACCCCGGCATCGCGGCTGCAGTCGGGCACGCTTCCCGCAAATGCACAGTTACGTTCTCTCGGCCAGCGGTCGCTTCCGCCTGTATCTGCAGCTCATCGCCTCGCAGTCCAATCAGGAGACCTCGCGCGGCACCAGCGTGCTCGAGAGCCGCCCGCATGAGTTTGTCGATGAGCTTATCCAGAACCATCTCGCCCGATAGCGCTTGCGATATTTCAATCATCGTCTCGAGATCGAGATATTCGACTGGTGCTTCGATCGTGCCTGTCCGACCCGGCACGCGCCGCTCCTGCCTCAGCCAAGGATTGAGTTGATCGAGTTGTCGTACCTTTCCGTCGGCTCCCCAACAGAGATAGTGGTGCCGGGCGTCCCGCAAATACGTGAGTGCGATCTTGTCGAATCCACGTGCCGCGTAGAAACGCGCGGCGAGCTCATTGGCCAGCGCCTCGTTGTGAACGAAGTTGTTTGCGTGGGCAGAGCGGATCGCATGTTCGTAAAGGTACGCGGCATCGCGCTCGCGGCCTTCGATACGTGCGATCTCAGCGTTCACCAGTGCGGCCCGGTTTTCGAAATTCTCCGGGCAATGCCCCGCCCAAAGTTCGAGCTGTCTGCTATGGGCGACAAGAGCCTCAAAATGTTGCTGTTTCTCGTCCGGAGATGCGGAATTCCATGCTGCCGCGTGGCCGAGCGCACTATAGAAGCAATACTCCGCCGTTTCAAAATGTGATGGTGAAGTCCAAAGTAGCTGTTGCGCTCTCAATGACGCATCCATGGCGGAAGCATAATCCGCAGCGAAGAACCGGGCTTGTAGCTTGCGGACCCAATATCGAAACTCGGGCAGCCTCAAGACCGGATTACTCGCTAGATGGCGCTCGAATCGAAGCTCATCGAATCCCTCATCGTTGAAGGAGCCAAACGTCGGAGTCAGCCCCCTAAGAGTCCGAATAAATCCGAGCTGTACGGTGAGATTGTCAATGACGAAACCGAACCGAACCTTCTGCGCATATTCGAAACCCCTCTCGGCTTCCCTTTCCACCTCAGCAAGCGAGTCTCCCGCTGCCAAAAAGTTGCTTATCAAGTGATTGCAGCTATAACCCGCAAATGTAACGTCCCCCGTGCGGTCGGCCGTAACAAAGGCGCGACGTACCAGATCACGTCCCTCTAAGACATGTCTTGCCCACGGCATGACGATGTTCCCGAAGGACATGTACGTTCGAGCTTGATAGCGCTTTAAGCCGCGCTTTTCTACCAGTTCATAGCCAAGCCGGCCGAAACGAAAACCGTCCTGATAGTTGCCGAAGCGAGGTCCAGCGATATGGGCGAACCATACATAAGCGAAGCATGACCCATCGCTGTTGCCATGCTCGAGGCTCAGATTCACCATTCGACAAACAACGAGCGAAGACAAGTTCTCCTCGATATGCATTGCCGGAATCACGACCTCGGCTAATATGTCTTGAGTGGCGAGTAGGTCCGGATCGCTCATCAACGGCAAGTCAACGAGCTCCTCGATTTGTCGGCTTCCAAGCTGGGACCAGATTCGATCGTATTCGCGTTGTACTTCGATACTGGTCGGATGAAGTGACCAATCAACGCCTCCACGTTGGAGGTATTCAAGGCATATCTCGACGCCGCGATCGCTCTGGTCCAAAGTGGTATAAAGCGTGAGCCGCAAACGTGTGACGGCGGCGGTATCGGAGCCGCTTCTGGCACGACACGCTAGCATCGATAGTCGATTTTCGGCCGCCACCTTACTCGCGGTCAGCAATTCGCACTCGGCTGTTAGATATTCGATGGCGAAGATGAGCTCGTAGTTGTAGTCCCAAATCTGCTCGGTCAACAACGCCCGCCCAACAGCGAGATACGAAAGCGCTGAAGTATACGCCGTTGAGATCTTCGCGCGTCTACCTGCAATTAGATTCAATTCTGCGACCCGCTCACGCTCCTGATCTGACGTTATGAGATGAGAGCCACGATTGAGCTGGTTTACGATATCGAAGATCTTCTCTTCGATCTGCGTTGGCGGAATTCCGGCTGCGAGGAGGCGGCCAATTCGAATATGAGCTTCGGCGCGGGCCGTTTCAGGTATTAGTGAATAAGCCGCTTCCTGGACACGATCATGCAGAAACCTATAGGCATTTTCAGAGTGGAGCACGAGCCCAACTCGGACCGCTTCCAGGAGATCGCGGTGCATTACATCCTTCGAGTCTCCGTAAACCTTCGTAAGTAGTGCGAAATCCGCGGTATTGCCTAAACAGGCAAGCTGCTGCAGTGCGTTCTGAGTTCCAACGGGCAGCCGCGTCAACTTCCCAACCATGAGGTCCACCACGTTATCGGTATAACCCTTTGCGTGAATACGATTCAGATCCCAAGACCATCGTGCGTTGGAGTGGTCAAAGATCAGCAACGCCTCCTCGGCAAGCGCATAAATAAACTGATTAGCGAAGAATGGATTGCCAGCCGTTTTCTCTTGAACCAGTTGCGCCAACGAGGTGGCGCGCTCCGGTTCGCAGTGAAGAGAATCCGCAATCAATTGTCCCAAGTCTTGAAGGGGCAGCGGCGCGAGAGCGATCTCCTGCACTATCGCGCCAGCCTTGCGGATCGCTTCGAGCCCGCGCATCAGGGGATGGGCGGAGTCCACTTCGTTGTCTCGGTAGGCGCCGATCAACATCAGGTGCTGCACGTCCTGCCGGCTCAGAAGATCTTCGAGCAAATCGAGCGTTGCTGCATCGAGCCACTGCAAATCGTCGAGGAAGAGCGTAAGCGGATGCTCCGGCTGTGCGAATACGGCGATAAATCGCCGGAATACCAACTGGAATCGGCGTTGCGCATCAAATGGCGGAAGGACGGGAACCGGCGGTTGTTCTCCGATGATTAACTTCAATTCGGGGACAAGGTCGATAACAAGTCCCCCGTTTGGCCCCAACGCCTGGCGAAAGGCATCGCGCCAGATGCTCAGCTCTTCTTCCTCCTTGCCGAGAAGCGGGCGGACAAGGCTCCCGAAGGCTTGCGCGAAAGTGGCATAAGGGATGTCACGTTTGTATTGGTCGAACTTACCCGAGGCAAAAAAGCCGCGGGGCGGTACGAGCACCTTGTGCAGCTCATTGACGACAGAGGATTTACCGATACCGGAATATCCGGACACGAGCACCAATTCTGGCCTGCCGCTGGACACGACCCGGTCCAAAGTGGCGAGCAGGGCGTCGATCTCGCGCGCGCGCCCGTACAATTTCTCAGGAATCAATAGCCTGTCTGCTGTGTCGTGCTCGCCAAGCGGAAATTCGCCGATGTGGCACTGAGCTTCCCATTCGGCAAGACAGCGCCGCAAATCGCTGTTGACGCCCGCCGCCGTCTGGTAGCGTTCCTCCGCCGTCTTGGCGAGCAGTTTCATGATGATCGCCGAGACGGGCGCTGGGACACTCTCTAACCGCTCCCCTGGCGGCACCGGCTTTCTGGCAATATGGCAGTGCACCCACTCCATGGGATCGGCCGCCGTTAAGGGCAGAACGCCCGTGAGCATCCGGTACAGCGTGACGCCGAGGGCGTAGAGATCGCTGCGGGCGTCGATCGAGCGGTTCATCCGCCCGGTTTGTTCGGGTGCCATGTAGGCAAGCGTACCGGCGATGGTCTCGGGCGGCTCGGGCGCCTGCCGCTCGCGGGACAGGCGCGATGCGATGCCAAACCCGGTGAGCCGCACCTCGCCGGTCGCTTCGTTGAGCAGGATGTTGGCCGGCTTGACGTCTTTGTGGACGAGCCCGCGCTGATGCAGCTTGCCCAGAGCCGAGGTAACAGCGATGGCTAGGCGCAAGAAGCGTCCTACCTCCATGGGCTCGCCGAGCAAACGGTCGAGCGGCTCGCCACCCACATCATCGAGCACCAGCACGGTCCGACCGGCGTCGCGCATGAGGGCCAGCGGCCGCGCCGCCCATGCCTCGTCGAGCTCATCTTTCAGCTCGTATTCGTGCGTGAGGCGATCGAGTCTTGAGCGGGATGGGTGGTCGGCGGCAGGGGCAACAAGCAGCACGGCGAGCCGGTTCCCATTTTCGTCCAGTCGCCAGCCACGGCTGAACACGCGCTCGCCGTCCTCCCACAACACCTGAGAGCTACCGTCCGAGTACGCGATGTTCAGCGACTGCTGCACCATCTGTCAGACTCCGGTGTCGGGCTTCGGCTTGAAGTCGGCTGATCAAGCTCTTCGTGCGCCACACGCGCGGCCTCTCCGCAGCCTGGAGAAATCGTACTCCATCGCCCGAGAAATTCCAGCCATCCCATGGTCTTGCCGGATGCGGCGGACGTGGATGCTCTTTCTTTTTAGCCGCAATTTGCAGCGATTTGCCCGGCTCTCCTCGCTACGGCGGCACACGCGGGTCAATAAGCGCCGTGCCCACTGGTCCCGAGGGAACTCGGAGCTGCCAAATCAAATGAGACTCTGCCCATCGGCTGGATGAACGAAGGGCCTCAGGTCATTCGCTCGGATCGCCTCTGTCGTCGTGGCGCTTCGATGAAGAACCTAGCCCATAGTGCGTCCTTTGATCCGGAGGACAAGGACGCCCCATCAAAACGCGGGATCAGACAGCGCCTTCTGGACAGCGACAGAACACACCGCCACGTTGCGGCCGAACGTGTCGCCGGATTGCTCTTCGGGGATGGACGCAAGTGCAAGACCGGACCCTCCGCCCGCATTCGCCAAAACCACGGCGAACTTCCGAGCGGCTTGCTTGATACGATCGTAGACAGGGTCGAGATCAGTGAGGTTGCTTGAACCACCTGAATACTCACGGTACTGGCGCCGATCATTCGTTGGTGAAGCCCACGACCGGGCCGTTCACCAGATGTCCGGTCGTTTTAACCGGACCTCCGACAGGGCTTACCAATAAGCCAGCTTCGCTTTTTGCTGCAATGTCGTTACCGTCAGCTTCCGTTGATTGTTCCCAACAGCCGCTTTGGTCCACTCGGTCAGTTGAACATCCCACATTGGTGAATATCCGGCACTGATCTCCTTGAAATTCGCAAGGATGTCGAGTGCAGGGCCTTCGCCACTGAGCGCGCTGTTAAGCCCTTGGCGCCCAGGATCCTTCGGACCGGTCCTACCATTTACGATTGTGTAGATAATTTCCGTCGCGCCGCTTTGGAGGATGTCGCTTTCCGCAGGCGCAAAGGTAGATGCTTCGAGCGCTGCTGATTCCTCGGAGTTGGCGTCGAAGCTGAGGTACCGCAGGTGCTTGCCGTCCGCAAATCCGAGGCGCAGCTTCAAGTCGACGGTGCCATTGTCAGGGCAGATGCTTGCCACCGAGTCGGTCACAACCGAGTAATCGGGATTGCCGCCGTCAGAACGAGATCTTCTCTGGTCCGACGTTGAAGGCGATCATGGGGGCGTTGAAAACAATGTCATTACGGTTTGCCACCCGAACCAACGGGCTATAGTGCGCATCCCCGACAGACCCGGCCCGCGCCAACCTAGGCGGAAAGAAGTTTGGCGTTTCTCCGGCCGTCAACGTTTGAACTGGTGAGAAATCAACCCGCCCCGATTTGAAGGTGAAGTTATTGGACTCATCCAATTCCGCAACCCGCGTGCTCGCGAGGTCTTTTGCCTTACTTAGGCTCGGCGCCCATGTGAGGCCCATTTTCTTGGAAGTGGCGAAATCGCTTACGTCGGTGAGGACGAACCAAACTGTCTCTCCGAGGAAAGGCGACCGCGATGAATCGGCAATCTTACCACATCTCTTGCAAGATCGACTTGGCCCGAGGTGAGAAACAGCTTCGTGATTTTCTTTTCGGTCGATGTATCCGCCGCCGAGTTCCCCTCAGTGGCGAAAAACGACACAAGTAGAGTCATCATCGGTCCGAAAACGCATTTCCCAAGAAGTTTGCCGGATTTCATAATCGCTCCGATCACTGGCTGTCATAGCCGGCCTTGGCCGGACCACTATTTTTGGCGGCTTCGCACCTACTTCTTCAGTCCGGGATAACCGGAGACATAGATCCAATCCGTCGTCTTGGCTGGAACGTGGCAGCCCAGACAATCAGTACGAAAATCCTTCGAGGTGGTCTTGACCTGATTGTCAGCATCGAACCAGGACCAGCCCCAGCCGTTACCCCACAGCTTGTTGTCAGGGTGGCTGTTCTTGCTGTCCTTCACCGTAATGAACCGGCCCTTGAGGCGATCTACATGACTGACCGTGCCCGTGGTCATTACTGCAGTCGATGTGGTCTGGACCTCTTTCACCAAGACCGATCCGTCAGGGAATTTGCCCGTGGCGCGATAAGCCTCCGCAGCTCCCGGTGAGGCGTATACGGTGTAGCTGCGACGGCGCTGCACCCTCAGGAAGAACGCATACGAGCGGCGGATGCACAGTCTGGCGATCCGTTGCCTGTATTCCGTCGACTTCGAGAAAGATCGCCGCGGCGGCCCCCGCGGCGATGCGACCCGAAGTGCCCAGGTGAACTCGATGGTCGCCGTCGACTCGTAACCCGTTGCAGTTACCGTGATGCCGAGCTCGGCCGCCGCTCGGGAATCGATCGAGGCATTTTTCGCTCCGGTAGAGGCGATCAGTTTGAGATTTGGCAGCTGCCGCAGAATCTTGTGAGTGAGCGGCGTCCGCTCGCGCATGACGCAGACGACGTCAAATGGCCGCAATCGCTCGACTACCCGGGACGGCTCTGCAAGGTGATCATTGAAAATCACAATTTCGGCGTGTCGCTCAACACCCCGACCAGTTGGCCAATCGAAGCGCGACATTCTGATAGTCATCAAGGACGGCGACTTTCACTGTAGATTCCTCATAAGGCGGGGCTGGATATAGCGAATCTGAAACGACCGATCCGGACGACCCAAAACGGTGTCACGTCATTCGAGCGTTCAGGCTCCGAAAAATTTTTGCATTTCTGCGGCTATGGCTTCAGAGGCGGTCGCTGTGGGAATGTGCCCGGCCTTGTATATTCTGATCAGTCGACTGTTTGGGATTTCCTGTACAAAGCGCTCCGCGAATTCGACCTTTTGGAAGCTGTCGTCTTCGCCCCAGATCAACAACTTCGATTTGGGGGAGGCCTTCAATGCCGGTACCAGCGCGAGCGTGTAACGGCTATCGGCTGAGATCGCCATGGAAAGCCAAGAGCGGGTAACTCTTGGGTCCTTCCATGGGTCAAGCCAATCCTGGAGTTCGCTTTCTTCTGCCGGTCGACCTAGCGCCAGGGTTACCGATTGTCGGCGCGCAGCAAGAATGTCCGCCGGCGAAGTCGCTGCTGCCACAGCTGGGTCGCGGAAGCGGAGGACGGTGGGGGCCGGCCAGGAATCGTACATGACGCTGTTCATGAGAGCCAAGCGCGGCACGTCCAGCTTGGCGTTGACGAACATATGCTGCGCAATGCCGCCGCCGATATCATGACCGGCCAAAAGCACAGGCCTGTTTCCATTGCCTAAAACCTCGACGAAGCGCTCGGTCCACGCTGCAAGTGCGGGAATGGTGGCCTGTTCTGGCGTGAGTTCGCCGTCGGATCGTCCGAAGCCCGGCAGATCGACTGCTACGGGACGCAGACCGCTTTGCGCCAGGCTCTCGAGCACGGGCTCCCAAACCCGGCTCCAATAGGTTCCGTGAAGTAGGAGCAGCAGAGGATGGTCGGTATTTCCCGCAGTCAAATAGCTCGTCGGGACACCGTCGACCTCGATTGAAAACCGTCTCATCG
Source organism: Bradyrhizobium sp. Rc2d (assembly GCF_900099855.1). Classification (NCBI taxonomy): domain Bacteria; kingdom Pseudomonadati; phylum Pseudomonadota; class Alphaproteobacteria; order Hyphomicrobiales; family Nitrobacteraceae; genus Bradyrhizobium; species Bradyrhizobium sp. Rc2d. The sequence continues at coordinate 37,744 of NZ_FNCU01000038.1, forward strand.
CACGATCCTCCGTACGTAGTCGGCACCGAGACCCACCGCTTGGTAATGCTTGGACACGGCTTCGAGCTTAGTGAACACGTCTTCATAGCCGAGAGCCACGCCATGAGGGTCGACATAGGTATAGCCTCCGGTGACGTGGAACAGCGTCGCCATCTCGGAGACATCGTCGTGCACTACCAACGTATGCGTTTCGCCTGGCGGCTCGAACGCATAGTCACCGGCGGATGCGATCCAGTCATGTTCCAGGTATTGCCACCTACCGCGCAGCGTAAAAGCGTGAACCGGCCCCACTGTGGCGGTGGCGGGAGAGAACGCCTGATTGCCTAACGCGCAGGATGTTGATGTAGTAGCCGGCTGTAACGTTCAAGATCAGCGGCTTGAAGTCAACAGAACTCGATTGCGGCACCCATTCGCGAGGATCGCCGTCGTCGAGATCCAAGACTGCAGGGAGGAACGTGTCCGCTACCATACCGGCCGGATGTGGCAGCTGATACGCCACCTTGCTTTCATCAATACTCGGCCGCGTGAGCGTCTGGTTCATTTTCAGTCTCCTTTTCAAGTTGTCCTGGTTGAATCTGGCAGCCGTTACGCACAAAGAATCGACAGCGTGGATCGGGCTATTTCGGCAAGCACGCCGGGATCTGCACGTACGCGAACCAGAATGCGTATCCGCATAAGAGCGGCGAGAAGGTGTCGCGCCAGACCGTGGGCTGATCGCGTTGCCGAGATTTCAGCGGCCACTTGGCCAGCGACGGTGCCGCGATGGAAGAAGGCTTCAATCTGCACTGTCTCGTTCGCCACATAGCGTTTGAGGTCAACGTCCTGCGATGCGGCGTCGACGATGGCATTCACCATCATGCAGCCCCGGTGTTGCCAATCAGTGTTCAACCAGCCCGGTGGACTTCAGGATCGGATGCAGCGGACGAAATTTGAAATTCCGTTTGGACATGCATTCGATAAGCGTGGGGTATCGTCGTCCAAAAGCGCTGTGCGCGTCGGCGGCCCGTCCGTCTTCGATCAACGTACCAGCCCGACGCAAACAAGACCTCAGTTCACCGAATTTGGCCCGCACAGGGTCGCCAGCCGCCCGTTTCAAGGATTCGAATCCCTATGGATCGCCATCGGCGCACCAAGAACTCGATTAAAGCAATGGGCTGATTTGAGCCTCGTTGTACAGAGGTTGTATGAAAATCGACAACGAGCGGGAAAATCCGCTCAGAGGAACGGCGCAACTACCTGTATTCAATGAGGAAATCATTTTGGAGCGGGTGAAGGGAATCGAACCCTCGTCTCTTATCGCTACAAGCGCATCACTCGCCAGCTCAACACCGATTTTTGGAACACCAATTCTGACACCGCCCACAGCCTCTATGTCGGCTCCTACGGCCGCGACACCGCCGCCAAGGGCCTCAGCGATCTCGACATCGGCTTCATCCTGCCCAATACCGTCTATCATCAGTACAACAACCATCAGGGCAACGGACAGTCGGCCCTGCTCCAGGCCGTCAAGCGCTCGATACAGAAGACCTACCGGACCTCGGAGAGCTTTGGCGATGGCCAGGTCGTAGTCATCTCGTTCGATGACAACGTGACGTTCGAGGTGCTGCCGGCCTTCGAGAATAGCAGCAACGGCTGGACCTATCCGAATGCGAATAACGGCGGCAGCTGGAAAGACTGCAACCCCCGCGCCGAGATCGCCGCAATCGACACCCGGAGCGCGCTGACTAACAAAAATCTAAAATATCTCGGCCGGATGATGCGAGTCTGGGCGCGCCACTGCGCAGTCCCGATCAGCGGCATGCTGATCGACACGCTGGCTTATCAGTTCATCGAGAATTACCAGTATCGTGACAAGTCGTTCCTGTATCACGACTTCATGGCGCGCGATTTCTTCGACTATCTCGCCAAACAGAATCAGAACCAGACCGTCTGGCGCGCGCCCGGCAGCGGCTCTCACGTCCACCGCAAGGGCGTGTTCGAACACAAGGCGCGCAGCGCATATCTGCGCGCGAGCGAGGCGATCCAGTACAATGACGACAACCACGAATGGTCCCGGCGACAGAAATGGAGAGACGTGTTTGGCTCCCTTTATCCCGGCTGAGGCCGAGCGCCTCGCCTTCGAAAGCCAAGTGCGGGAAAGCTTTGGGCGCTGCGCCTACACCCACAAGACCCATGAGAAGATGGCCGAAGGCTATACTGCCCGTCTCGGCCACATCAAGCTCGGCCAGATCGTGGTGTCTGGACTGACCACAGTCGGCGCCGTCGGCGTCATCTTCGATCCGAGCTCGCGCTACTTTCCTTACGCGACGGCGGTGCTGGCCTTCGCCCTGTTCTTCGTCAACGGCTACGTCAAGGACATTGACCCCGGTGAGGCCGCGCAGAAGCATCGCGAAGCCGCCTCCGACATCTGGAACATCCGCGAAGCCTATCTCAGCCTGCTGGCCGACATACGCGATCCCTCGCTTTCGCTGGCCCAGCTGCGGCAGCGTCGCGACGACTTGCAGGCCCAGCTCCACAAGATCTATCGCATCGCGCCTCATAACAACGGCAAGGCCTACGGCAAGGCCCAGGACGCGTTGAAGAACAAGGAAGACTTGACATTTACTTTCAAACGTAACTGTTCCACCAGCGCGCAAACGAGGATGTGCCGCGCTCAGATTCTGCTCGAAGTTCGGAAATAACTCACCGGCCGGCGGTTCTGTTCTTTCAGACAGTTCAGCTGCACGGGCGAATACGTAACTAGAGAACTCGAGATCCGTTTGATGAGTGCACATGCCTCTTGCAAGTGATCATTTGTGGAGGATTGGCGCTTAGTCGCAGGTGCGCCGATCCCTTGGCGTTGGGCTTTGGCTTCAGCTTCCTCAGGCATTATCTCGCCGATGCGCACCCTGTGAATGAGGCGTAGTAGTCGTCAAACCGTGCGATGACCTCGCGCACGCAGTGACCGAACTTTCAGGCGGCCGTTGGGAGAGGCAAAAGAGCGCGCCCGATATCAATATGCTTCGTAATTATATGCGGCGGGATATATACTTATTGCTCTCGGCGGGAGACGTGAACTCACAAAACGAGGCGAGGTGCACGATGACATCGATCGCGCGGACGCCAGTGCCTGCGGATGCTCAGGCGCCCCAAGAAGCAAAGGTGCGCAACGCCGCGCTCGATCGCTGCCGCACCTTCCTCACGCTGGTGGTACTGCTGCATCACGCTGTCATTCCATATACCTATTTCGGGCATACCGATCCGAAGTCGTGGATCGGTTTTGACATCATCGTGCTCGCCACAGACAGCTTCTTCATGGCGATGTTCTTCTTTCTCTCGGGCCTGTTTGTGTGTCCTGGACTCGCTCGCAAGGGACCGCTCGACTATCTGCGCGATCGCCTGATCCGGCTCGGCTTGCCCTTCGTGATTGGTGCCTTCACGATCATCCCGTTGGCCTACTACGCGATTGAACTGCGTCAGCATCCAGACGTCGGCTTCGCCGACTTCTGGTGGAAAACCATCACCGAAGGACCTTGGCCGAGCGGTCCGATCTGGTTCCTCTGGGTGTTGGTTGCCTTCGACGTCATCGCAAGCCTGCTTTACAAGCTCTCGCCGACACTTCTCGACCCGATCAATCGCCTGTCGCTGCGCGGCCATGACCAGCCGGCGCGATTCTTCGCAGTCATGCTTGCCGTCACGACCGTGCTCTACATCCCGGGGCGAGTTCACTTTGGACCATACTCCTGGTTCGAGTTCGGTCCATTCTCGGTCCAGCACGGACGTGTACTGCTGTATGCGACCTACTTCTTTTTTGGCGCGGGCATCGGCGCCAGGTACCTGCACCGCGGATTGCTGGCTCCCGATGGCCAGCTCGGAAAGCACAGCCTGGCCTGGACGATTCCGGCGCTCGTTCCCTATTGCCTCATGTGGGTGCTGATCTACATCAAGCGCGAAATTCTGGGAAATCCGACCCCGCTGCCCCACTGGTATGAAGCCATCTATGGACTGTTCTTCGCGGCCTTCAGCGTGGCTATCATGTTTACGATCCTGGCCTATTTCCTGGGATTCAAGCAATCAGGCTGGAGCAGCCTCGATACCTTGCAGCCTGCCGCCTTCGGCATGTTTTTGGTGCACTACCCGATTGTGCTTTGGCTCGTATATTGGATGTTCGACTTCGACGTCCCGGCGATTGCCAAGGGCCTGACCGCATTCGTGCTCACTGTCTTCCTGAGCTGGGGCGCGACTGAAGCGTTGCGAAGGATTCCGGGCGCAGGCCACGTGCTCTAGGGTTGTATCAGATCAATTGCGTGGGGATGGATTCAAGTAGCCATGACGAAGAATATCGTAGCCGGACTTGTCCTGCTGGGTTTTATGATCATTGGCGTGCTCGCCTTCGCCCAGAAACATGATGTGTGTTTGCACGGACACCTGGTCAAGAACTTCAAACCCTGCGGATCAGTCAGCGATTCAATATAGGACCTCCGATAGTTGGCGAACGTAGCGACAGACAGGTTGCTTCCGGCCCGTAGCGGCGCTTTAGCGGCCAATTCAGCAGCCGGTGCCGGGACCGTCGTCGCTTGCCGTGACGCAAAAACGAAGCGCTAAGCGGTCAAGGCACTCCCTTGTCGATGGAGCAGCCGTCCACTGCATCAAAAATGGCATCGATCTTGCTGGCTGCCCGTCAATCCTTGCGCAGGCCCTTTCCCATCGCTTCGTAGATCATCGTTTTCAAGTTCAGCTGGATCCGTCCGCCCTGTGTGGGCGACATCACCATGAAGACTCCAAGCATGTCGTCCACGGGGTCGACGAAATAGAAGCTGCCGCCGGCGCCGTCCCAACGGTATTCGCCGAGTGGCCAGCTCGTACCAGGAGGTGACGAGGTGCGGACGGCAAAGCCAAGACCGAAGCCACTAGTGGGTCCGGGAAAATAGAAGAGATCATGAATGATACCGGTCTCCGGCCCAATCTGATCCGACGTCATCAGCGCGACGGTCTCACGCTTGAGGTATCGCTTGCCATCCAGTTCACCTCCATTGAGCAGCATTTGTAGGAAGCGGGCGTAGTCCCTTGTCGTGGAGGCCAAGCCCGCTCCGCCGGACTCCCAGCGCCGCGGCAATGTAGGATCCCTGATTCCGGCGACCCGGGATCGATCAACAGGAAATCCCTTCGCAATCAGCGGAAATTTTGCGCTATCCAAAATGTAATACGCGGTATCGGACATGCCGAGCGGATCGAACAACCTCTGCTTTTCGAACTCGTACAGCGTTTGCGCCGAGACTACCTCGACGACCCGGCCGAGCACGTCGGTTGAATGACTGTAGTTCCAGTGCGTTCCGGGTTGATCGTCAAGCGGCAGCACTGCGATTCGGTCGGCAAAGTCGGCGTTATCGAAATCCCCGGCGTACAATAGAGGATTTGCATAGAGTTTCTGCACCTGGGTACGACCGAGGAAGCCGTAGGTGATGCCCGACGTGTGCCGCAATAGGTCCCTGATCGTAATCGGGCGCTTCAACGGCTCGAGCTTGAGCGGATACTCTCCGGCCTCATCGGAAACATCGACACCGACTTTGGTCTTCGCAAAGGAATGAATGTATTTCGACACGGGATCATCGAGAGCGAGCTTGCCCTCGTCCACCAGCATCATCGCCGCAACCGACGTAACCGCCTTCGACATGGAATAGATCTGGAAAATTGCGTCGGGAGTCATCGGCAGCCCCGTGTCGGGGTCCCGCACGCCGAAACATTCGAAATGGACCGGCTTGCCGTGCTGTTGGATCAGCAGAATGGCTCCGGGAATCTTACCGGTCGCGATCTCATTGCGGATGGTGTCGTCAATTCGCTTCAGGGCCGCGGGTGAAAGAGTTCCTACAGCCGGCGTTCGGGCTTCGGCGCTTAGTTCAAACGCCCATCCGACGATCAAAGAAATCACCAACGCTGCCGCGGCAAGGCAGCGCAGTACGGTTTTTTCAGTTTGAAAGTGCATGGTCGGGCGGCTTGAGGGTCCACAGAATGTTCGGGCGGTCCGCAGGCGTCCGACGGACCTCCGGAGCGACGGCTTGCCTCGACTTTCTCACGACCGGAATGCTCGTGCAAGGCGCGCGCGTCGTGGCGATCTTCGCTGCGGCCCGGGATGACGTCGCAAGCTGCCTCGAGGCAGGATGGACGCATGGTGCTTCCGGGCAGCTCACGATCGTGTCATTCTTGGCGAGGCCTGGAGGCTGATCTGGATCAATGAGCTTGCAGCAATCTCGCGAAAATTGTGAGCCGATCCGGGAGCGCCGAACAAGCTCAATCTATTGATCCTCTTGCTTTCTCTGCAGTCGCAACCACAGGGGCGCTCTTGATGCGTGATGGGATGAGCCCGCCAGCGAGCGAGACAACACATGCTACGTGTGATCGCGCGATCCATCATCGACAAACAAGAAAGGTCATCGACGAGCCGGACTCGCGCGTTGACGGGGCCCAGCATACCACTTCTGCCGGCAGGACACTGGTTTCTCACCGCACACCGCTAACGCTTCTGCTGATATCCTTAGGCGCCATCGCCGCAGTCTGGTGGTGGCTGGGGATCCCGGTCGACCTGGTACGCGCACCGATCGATCCGAACGACAAAGTTCAGTGCATATCATACGCTCCCTTCCGCAACCATCAGACGTCGCTTTCGTCGGCGACGCGGGTGTCGCGGGAACAGATTGCAGAAGATCTCGCCGAGCTTGCGAAGATATCCGACTGCATCCGTACCTATGCGAACGATCTTGGGCTTGATCAAATCCCCGAGCTTGCGGCCAAGGCGGGACTGAAGGTCATTCAGGGCATTTTTCTTGATAAGGATCGGCAGAAGAATTTGACGCAGATATCCACGGGGGTGCGTCTCGCCAAAAAACATCCGGGAACCATCATTGCGCTTGTGGTCGGCAGCGAGACCTTGTTGCGTCATGACATAACAGTTTCCGACCTCGCCGCTACGATCCGCTCGGTGAAGGCACAGGTCTCTGTCCCCGTTACCTATGCCGATGTCTGGGAATTCTGGCTGAGCAATCGCGAACTTTACGACGTTGTCGATTTCGTCACGATTCATATCCTGCCATATTGGGAAAATGTTCCGGTCCCGGCGGAGCTTGCCGCCGCGCACGTTGACACGATCCGCCGGCAGATTGCATCGGCTTTTCCGGGTAAAGAAATTTTTATCGGAGAAATAGGTTGGCCAAGTGAAGGGCGGATGCGCGAATCGGCGTTGCCGTCGCGCGTCAATCAGGCCCGCGTGGTCTCGGAGATCCTCGACCTCGCCCGACGCGAGAATTTCCGCGTCAACGTGTTCGAGGCCTATGATGAATCGTGGAAACGGGAAATCGAGGGCACGATCGGTGGATACTGGGGTCTATTCGATTCCGTGCAGCGCACGCTGAAATATCCTCCCGGAGTCCCCATCAGCAATTTTCCGCTGTGGAAACTGCAGATGTGCAGCGGAATGGCACTGTCAGTCCTGATGTTCGGCGTGGCATGGCTGACCCTGCGGCGCAAGGGCAGGGAGCCCGGAGCGGCCCCATGGTTTGCAGTAGCAATATCGGCAACCACGGCCGGAATCCTGTTTGGGGTTGCCGCCCAAAAGACGTTCTATGAAAGTTACGGAGCAGGTGGCTGGCTTCTGTGGGGCTCGTTTCTGGCGGCGGCCGTTGCCTCGCCGATGTTTGGCGCCAACGCCCTGATGTCGGGCCGCGTATCACCCAGTTTCCTGGAATTGCTGGGTCCCTCGGAGCACCGGACCCAATCGGTGCTCGCGACCGGGAGCGGGTTAGTCCGGATCGCAACCGCGGTGATCGGCACGGCCACAGCACTCGGCTTGGTTTTTGATCCGCGCTTTATTGATTTTCCTTTCGCGCCTCTCACGATGGCGACGGTGCCTTTTGCGGCTGTGACGCTGCTCGATCCGGCTAGGAAAGGTATCCGCCCTATGGCGGAATCGATATTTGTCGGCGTGCTTATTGTGTCAGCGATCTACATAGGGTTCAACGAAGGGCCGGCCAACTGGCAGTCGCTATGGACCTGCGCTGCCTATGTACTGCTTGCGGTTACTCTCTGGCGGACGCGTGCCTGAGAACGACGAGACAGTCGGCAGGAAAGGCTTGTAAGCCTCGTGGTACTCATCCAACCCGGCCCGGCCCTGCGCCCGGTCAAAGTCGAAATCCCGGGGCGCGTTGGCGATGAAGCTGGCTTCATCTGGTATAGTGATCGCCTGGGCGCGAGAGAAAGTGCGATCCGTCGACTGCGCGGACGCGCGAGGGCACATCGGCCTGCCAGTTGCAGCCTCTCTCACCGGACCGCCAAGGAGTCGTCTGTGAAGAACTGACGCAGCGTCCCGGCTCAAGCGATCTTTAGAGCCGGAAGGTTTCGATGAAAGCTCGGATGATGACACGCAAGAGCCCTGCGAGCCATCGCAGGAGTAGGCCGAAGCTCCCGCCTTCTCCGCCATCGCGACGCCCTCGTCGTCGATGAGATAGCAGTGCTCGAGGCTGCGCGCGCCGGCGCAGGGCCTGTTTGCACCCCTCCGCAGCGCCGGTGTGGACCGCCAGCGGCAGGCCGAGCTGCTGCGCGGTCTGCCCGAGCGTTAGCATCTCGTCCTCGAACCAGGTCACTCTCGCCGGATCGTCGCCGGCGCTCATATATCCGCCGGTGTTCATGGTCTTGATCCAGTTGGCGCCGAAGGCGTGCTCCATGCGGACCAGCTCGCGAATCTTGGCCGGCGAGTCCGCGACCCTGGACAGTCTCATATGGCATCGGCATGGGAACATGCCTTGGATATCGCCGTGTCCCGCGGTCGCGCTGATCATGTGCGGCGCCACGATGAGCCGCGGCCCCCGAGCCATGCCGCTGTCGATGGCGTCGCGGAGGTTGACGCTCGGCCATTCCGGATCCAGCGTGCCCATGTCGCGCAGCGTCGTGAACCCGTAGCGCATGTATTGCTGTGCGTAGTAGAGGCCCGCAAGCGCCTTGGCCGGCGAACAGTGAAGCGTCTGCCGCGCCAGATTCAAGCCGTCGACGCAGAGATGGACGTGAGTGTCAATGAACCCGGGCGACACCGTCCGATCGCTCAGATCGACGACCTTCGCACCGTCCGGGCGGCCGACCGAGTTCGACACTTCGGAAATAGTGTCGTCTTCGATCAGGATCTCGGACGGCCCGCGCATCATGTCGCTTAGACCGTCGAACAATTTTCCGCACACAACGACTGCCCTTGCCATTCCAGACTCCGCTCGGAGCATGAATTCCGCAGCCGACGCCGCCTAGCGTCACCCTTCAGACTTCGAGTCTTCCTTCTGAATCCCGGGGTCTTGTTGTTCGGCCCCTTTCGCGACCGGAAGCTTCCACCCGCGTCTGATGGCCATGACGCGAAGCACGAAGCATGAAGTCAGCGCGACCGCCGTCACCGCGGCGACCGGTAACTGCAGCATGTGGCCGATCACCACGATGGCCGCCGCCGCCAGTGCTGCGACCGCGTAGAGATCGGCGCGCAGCACGGTCGGGATCTCGGCGAGCAGCACGTCGCGCACCATGCCGCCGCCGATTCCGGTGACCATGCCGAGCACCGTCGCCATCACCGGATTGAGCCCGAACGATAGGGCCTTCGACGAGCCTGTGACCGCGAAGAGCGCGAGCCCCGCCGCGTCGAACATCAGCACCGCATTCGTCATCCGCACGATGAGGGGCGAGAAGTAGAAGGTGACGAGGCCGGCGAGGAGCGACACGCCGAGATAGCGCCAGTCGCCGACCGCCCCGGGAGGCACCGCGCCGATCAGGAGGTCGCGGGTGATGCCTCCCGAATTCCCCGCCGCGAAGGACAAGACCATGACGCCGAACAGGTCCAGCCCGCGCCTGGTGCCCGCCACCGCCCCGCTAAGCGCGAAGACGAAAGTGCCGGCCAGATCGAGCGCGATAGGTAGCTTGTCCATGACGCAGCTTTCCTCGCCTCCTTATGCCGGTAGCCAGGCGCGGGCCGCTACGACCAGCGCCTCGACGCCGGTTTGCAGCGTGGGATGGAGAACGGGCGCGAACTTCGGACTGTGGTTCACCGGAAGCTCGGTGAGCTTGTTCGCCTCCTTGGCCTTCGCATAGGTTTCAGGATCCGTACCGCCGACGAACCAGAAGACCGATGGCACGTGCCACTTGGACCCAAACGATCCAAAGTCCTCGCTGGCGGGCGCCGGCCCCGTCGCCCGGACCCGCTCGGCGCCGAAATGTCCCTTGAATGCACCCAACACTCGACTGGTGGCTTCCTGGTTGTTTACGTTCAGGGGGTACCGATCGATGGTCGTGATCTCCGGCGGCCGCGGCGCCCCCGAAGCGGCCGCTTCGGCATTGGCGATCCGCTCGATCGCAGTCAGCATCCGTGCGCGCACGCCGGCGTCGAAGGTCCGGACGTTGAGCTTGATGATGGCCTCGTCCGGAATGACGTTTTCCTTGGTGCCCGCCTGCAGGACACCCACGGTCAGCACGGCGGCGTCAGCGGCGGCCAATTCGCGCGAGACGATGGTCTGCAGCCGCAGCACTGTCGAAGCGGCCATGACGACGGGATCGATGCTGGCCTGGGGCATCGAGCCGTGCGCGCCTCGCCCGAACAGGCGGATCTGCAGGCTGTCCGCCGCCGACGTGATCGCGCCGGCGCGCCCGGCGACCGTGCCGGAAGGGCCCACCATGACATGCTGGCCCAAAATCACGTCGGGCTTCGGAAAGCGCTTGAACAGGCCATCGTCAATCATGGCTTGCGCGCCTTCGCCCGTTTCCTCCGCGGGCTGGAAGACCGCCATGAGCGTACCGCGCCAAGAAGTCTTGGCCTCCGCCATCAGCTTGGTGGCGCCTGTGAGCCAGGTGACGTGCATGTCGTGGCCGCACATATGCGAGACGGGAACCGTCTTGCCCTCCTTGTCCGTCGCCGTCACCTTGCTGGCATAGGGGAGACCGGTCGCTTCCTGGATCGGCAGCGCGTCCATATCAGCGCGCAGCATAACGGTCGGCCCCTCGCCGTTCCGGAGCAGGCCCACGACGCCGGTTCTTCCGACCGCGGTCGTGACCTCGTAGCCTGCGGCACGAAGCCGGTCGGCCGCCAAGCCCGCCGTGCGGGTCTCCTGCATAGATAGCTCGGGGTGCGAATGGACATCCTTGTAGAGGTCGACCAGGTCGGGAAGCGCGGCATCGAAATTGCGCAATGCCGGATCGGAAGAGCTCGCTTTATCAGTGCTCATCGACGTCTCCATCGCATTGGACGACGAAACTGTTCGCCTCTTTTGTTGAAGGCGCAAGTCATTTCGAGGTGTGAACAGGGCCAACGCGGAACCCGCTTTCGCCGATTGCTCCCCTTGATCAACAGCCTACCTGCCCTCTCGCGCGAGACGGGGCTACCTTCCGGATCGAAGGCTCGCTGCCAACGACAGACTCTTGCACGGCTCCTCTTTCTTGAGCTTGTTCATGCCTTTGATGGCGAGGAACAGCACGAACGCGATGATGACGAAGTTCAGCGCCGCCGTTGCGTCGCAGAACTTTGGCCGCGGATTTCCTTCTCCATTGTCGAGGTGACCAAGACGACGAGCCTTCGGGCTCTCAGCCCGTGATTGTTTGGCAGTATCGTCGGATCCGACGAAGCTGCCCGCGAGCGCGTCGGGCGTCTTTCGCCGAGCGCCCCACCGCATCATCGCCGTTCAAGGGGCAAGCATGAGCATTTCGCTCCACCCAGGCCAGTCGCCCGTGGCTCTGGGGCCATCCCGGGTATCGCGAGTGGCTGAGCGCGCCATTTCCGTCGGTGGTGGACGCGTGAGCGGAAATCATGAGATTCGCTTTCCCGCCGATCACGAGCCTCACGCCTGCACGATATGGCGTGGGGCTCCCACCGGAGGCGGCAGGCCGAGCGATAAGGGAGTACCTGGCCGTCCTCGACGATGCCGCTTTCGGAGCAGCGACCGAGGTCACCCCGAAGTTCGTGTCGCCCGCCGATCCGGCGGCACGCTGGACGGGCGCGCATGGCGACCAAGCCTTCTTCGCCTACTCGACAAACTACCTGGTCGACGTCGAGAACGCGATCATCGTCGATGTCGAGGCAAGCACGGCAATTCGGCAGGCGGAGGTGTTGGCTGCCAAGCGCATGATTGAGCGCTCGCGCGAACGGTTCGACCTTTACCCCACCCGGCTCCTCGGCGACAGCGGCTATGGCTCGGCCGAGATGCTCGGCTGGCTGGTTTACGAGCACGGGATCGAGCCGCACGTGACGGTGTTCGACAAGTCGGCCCGCGCAGACGGGACCTTTTCGCGCGAGGACTTCACCTATGACCACACCAGCGACGTCTATACCTGCCCCGGTAGCAAGATGCTGACCACAACCGGAACACTGGTGAACGACGGCGCAACGATGCTCTACCGGGCGAGCAAGCACGATTGCACCGGCTGCGCCTTGAAGGCTCGCTGCTGTCCCAAGGACCTGGTCCGCAAAGTGTCTCGCTCGATCTACGAGGGCGCTCGCGACATGGCGCGCGAGATAGCACGATCATGGGAGGGCCGTACTTCACGCCGGTTGCGGAAGAAGATCGAGATGCTGTTTGCGCACCTCAAGCGCATTCTGAAGCTTGACCGTTTACGGTTACGAGGCCCAAACGGCGCACGCGACGAGTTCACTCTTGCAGCCACCGCACAGAACCTTCGCAAGATGGCCAAGCTGATCGCGAGGCCCGCATAGGGACCACCTCGATCTCATCCCCGGCCAACCATTACAACGGAATACTGCCGGCCTTTTTCAACGGAATCGGCCCATACCGACGAAATCGGGCGTTCGTCCACCTGTCGGCTGCTGACGGTAAAGCGGACCTCACCGCCCGTCGGCGAGATCGACGCGATTGACCCACAACAGACATCCACGCGGCTGCGGGTATACTGTCCTGTATGACCATCGAACTCGTCCTGCTCGCCGCAAGCGTAGTCCTCGGCATCGTGCACATCATCATCGTGTCGCATCTGCAGAGCTGGCAACGAGGCTATTGGTGGACTGCCAGCTCAAGGGAACACAGCGTTGCGCCGCTCACCGGCATTGCCGGAAGGGCTGAACGAGCACTTCGAAACTATCTTGAGACCTTTCCATTCTTCGCCGCTGCAATTCTTGCCGTCACCGTGACAAACACCCACAGCTGGCTGACCGTGTGGGGAGCCCACTTCTACTTTTGGGGTCGCATGCTCTACGCAATTCTGTATGTGGCAAGTTTCCCGTTAGCTCGTTCGCTCGTGTGGAACATCCCGACGACCGGCATCCTGATGATTGTTGCCGGGCTGTTGCTGAAGTAACGGTAGCGACCACGCGATCTAGGATCATGCTTGGCACCACTTCGCTTCTTCTGAAATGGTTAGTAGCGGATGCCAGTCTCGGCTTACCTCAACGCAGGCTTGTTCGTGGTCGCCGCGGCCGCCGCATTATTCGTCGCAGCTGGCACGGTCGCCATCCCGGGCTTTTGGGCGTATCTCGCAATCTTTGCCGTCGTCATGATCGTTTCGTTCGCGATGCTCGATCCAGACCTCTTGCGCGAACGTATGCGGCCGGGCGGCATGAAGCCGCCACTCGCGCTGAAAGTCTTCTCGCTGGGTCTGTTTATGCATTGGATCGTTGCCGGGCTCGACCGTGGCCGTTTCCATTGGAGCGACGACGTGCCCGGCTGGCTGCAAGGCATTTGTCTGTTCACGGTCGGGTCCGGTTACGCCCTGGCACTATGGGCGATGCACGTGAACCGGTTCTTCTCCTCGGTCATTCGCATCCAGTCCGACCAGTACGTCGTTACCACGGGGCCTTACGCCTTCGTCCGCCATCCTGGATACACCGCCGGGATACTGATCATAGCCGCAAGCGGACCTGCACTTGGATCGTGGCTCGCGGCCGCGCTCGTTGTGATCTTCAGCCTGCCGTTTCTGCTCCATCGCGCCATCACCGAGGATCGAATTCTTCACGTAGAGCTTGCGGGCTATTCGGACTACGCCGCGCGGGTCCGATGGCGGCTCGTCCCGGGCATTTGGTGAGAGCCAAACCTCGCTCGGGAAAGATGCTCCTCGCCAAACGGGTCCAGCCTCTCGTAAATTCTGGTCCCATGAAGAATGAGACCGCGCGGATCGTTGTACCTGCTATCGGGGCGTTGCTCTGCTACTGGCCGCAATAATATTACTAATTGGCCGGTGAGCCATCAAAGCGCCATCACCCATGCTAGGGTGCAGCACCGAGGTGTTTACGGGGCTTGTATGAAAAAGGGCGACGCGACGTGTTCTGGGTGCGGGGCTGGCTTTCGGCGTCTTGAATTGGCGATCGGGCCGAGCACCAAAGGCGAGTACCGTTGCCGGTAAGGCGACCGCTCGCCCTCCGGCATCGCTTCCAGCTCCCCGACGCCAACCGACAGGCGCGACAACTCGCTTTCCGTGATGCCGGTCAGCGATAGCTCAAAGCCGCCTTCGAGAAGGTCGGTCAATTCGAGCCGCAGCATCTCGTCATCCCAATCGCTCGCGTCGGTGAGCCGATTGTCCGCGATGACATAGGAGCGCTTCTGCCGCAGGCGCCCGATCGGCCATACCTCAACGGTGGCTTTATCGATCAAAGCGTCCATTTCAGGTCCGATGATTTGCCGGTTTATTGGCCGTTTCCCGGGCTCCGGGGCTCAATCAAAGCCCGAAACGGAAAGGCCCTGATATGCGCAAGGTTCGCGGTCCCGCGTCGGCTTTCCCAAAGTACCTTTGCAATCGATGGCCCTCGGCAGGGTCAATCGATCCACGTCGGGCGCCATCCTTTGCGGTCGGCATATCCGAGCACGCGCCGGCGATCCCAGCCGATCATGTAGCGGAGGATCGGTGCCGCGCGAATCCGCGACGAGCGCCGAATTTAGTAGACCCGACGAGACTGCCGTCGCATTGGCGCATACGCAAAATATGGATTGGCGTAGCACTGGGCGGCGCGCCCGGACGCCGTCGCGTTGCACTGCGCCAGTGACGTATAGGAGCAGTCGATGTAGCCTCCACCCAAGCGATAGGCCTGTAGGCAGATCGGATAGTTCGGATCATATGTCTGAGCCAGAGCAGGCGCCGACGTCAAAACTGCCACGGTCGCCAGGATCAGCAAGGCCTGAGTGCGCATCTGAACCTCCTCGGCATTGAGGTCAAAGCGTTAGCCCGTCCAAACTGGCGAACCATACTGACAAGTCAATTCACGTTCGCGCGTCGGGCCGAGGCCTTGCTTGGCGCGGGCCTTGTCCAATTCGAGCAGTTCGATCTTGAGCGCTGCGTCGCGAAAGCCGAGAGAGACCAGCCCATTGTGCGCCTCGGTCCATGACAGGGCGCCAGCGACGTATCGCTCGACGATGTTGCGATAGTAGCCGCGCCATTGCGCGAGGTACTCGGGATCGAGGCGGTTGACCGATCGATCTCGCGCAACGCACTGGATCACCACGGCCTAGTCCTTGTAAGGCGGGACGCCGGGCGGGGGATCTTACGTTGGCGTCTGCTTCTGTTCGGCTTGATCCGCCGGCGGCTTGTCCGCATGGCGCCGGTCCTCGTGCTCGTCCTCTTTCGGCTTGCCTGCCATGGCTCTCTCCATGCTAGCGGCGCTGGGTCGACATCGCCCGGATGACCGCGATTGCGAGGTTTAGCGTCATCTCTTGCCGCATCACCTCGGCGAAGTCCTTGTAGAACGGCACGTCTTGCCGGATCGGGACCGAGGACCGCAGCGAATACATCAGCTTGATGCGGCTCTTCGCTTTGCGGGTCGATCGGCTCTGGCGTTGGAAGATGAAGCGCCCGCGCTTGAAGCTGTTCCGCAAGTTCTTCGGCCGCTGCTGCGTCCGCACGGTCCCGCCGCTCGTCCGCTGCACGTTGACCGATGACGGAATCGAGAGGTTGCCGCCCTTGGCGCGCCGGGTGCCGCCCTTGGCATGCAGGGACAGGTTCGCCCGACTGAGCTTGTCATAAATCTCGACCGTCAGATCGCCCTTCGTCGCGCGCGAGCCTTTCGTGGTCAACGCAGCATTCATGAACGAACGATTGCGGACGGTAACCGACGTCGGCCACGTCGTCTCGATCAGATAGGACCGAGTATTCTCGGCGGCCATGTTGAGCGTGGTCGCCATGATGTAGGGGATTTGATCCGCGGTCGCGCCGAGGTCCATGCGTGCTGCTTGATCTGCGAGAAATCGAAATCGACCCCGAGCGTCGGCATGGGTAGTAGGTGTGCTCATAAGGCGTAGATGTCAGCTTCTGACGGCCAAGCGGAAATCTTACGCTCAGTCAGAGCATTACTGCTCGTGACCCCGACCGGACATGCGCGACGCGGACCAATTAATTTCAATTCTCGCCGCAAGGCTCCCGTAAGCATGCCGTTGATTGTACGGACGCTTAGTGCCGAGTTCATCGATTAGCGAGATCCATCCCGCAGCGCGTCGAATTCGCGCGGCGGCTGCCCGGTCACCCGGCTGAACACGCGGGAGAAGGCGGCCGCGCTGTCGTAGCCGACCTGCGCCGCGACACTCTTGACCGGCTTGCCCTTGCCGAGAAGCTGGCGCGCGATCGTCATGCGCCAGACCGTCAGGTACTCAATGGGCGTCAGGCCGACCAGCGTCCGAAAATGATCGGCGAACCGCGTGCGTGACATGCCCGCAACGTCGGCCAGATCCTCAAGCTTCCAAGGCTTCTTCGGCGCCTCGTGCATCGCGGTCAGCGCCTTGGCCAGGCGTGGGTCGGCGAGCCCGGCGAGCACGCCGGTCGAAACGGCGCCGCTCTCGACGACGTGACGCACGATCAGGATCAGGAGATAGTCGAACAGCCGGTCGAGCGCCGCCTGGCGGCCACCACCCTCTGAGAAGGCTTCGCCGACCAGCAGATCACAAACCGGGCCCAGCGCCGGATGCGCAGCGAGCGGCAGGACCACACATTCAGGTAGGCCCTGCCCAATCGGGTTGCCCTCCGCACCCCCGAGTTCGACGGTCGCGCAGACGAGGTCGGCTCCGCGCTCGGGATCAACTGCGAAACTGTGGGTCCGCCCGCGCGGTAAAAAAAGCAGGGTCGGCTCAACGAGTTCAAGATCGGCTTCTCCGCTCCGGGTGACCCTGAGCGCGCCTGCCTTGAACAGGTGCAAATGACCCACACCAGTGAATTGCAACGTCTGGCACAGGTTCCCGGCGAAGAACTTCCGGGCCGTCGGCGTCACGTGGGCGAACAGGGCAGCAAAAGGGTCCATCGGGACGATCAGCAAAATTATTGGCACCCGGCATCACCCATAGTCTTCCATATGAGCGGTGTGCAAGTCCCCACCGGGCCTACGCAGGCCTTGATCAACTGGAGAGAGTGTCATGAATATCCGTTTCGTCACAAAGACCGTTCACGCCTTCCTCGACTATCCCGTCGCGCTGAGCCTGATGGCAACGCCGTTCCTGCTCGGACTCGGCCATGGCAATCCGCTGGCGCTCTGGGTGTCGGTCGCAACCGGCGTCGCCGCCCTCATTCTGACCCTGTTCACCGATCACAAGACCGGTGTAGTCCGAGTGCTACCATATGGGCTGCATGTCGCGGTTGACCGCCTCGTCGGCATTGTTTTCGTCGCCGTGCCCTTCGTGCTCGGCCTGCAGGGGCTGGACGCCTGGTACTACTGGGCGAACGGTGCTGCGGTTCTCCTCGTCACCTTCATGCTCAACGCACCCGAAAGCGGTGAGCGCGCGCTGATGTCGGCGCACGCCTAAATGCCTTTGCTAACATCACGTGACAGCGGCCGAGTTTACCCTCGGCCGCTGCCGATGCTTGAACCACCCAGATTCGCTCCCAATAGCGATCCGCTTTGCTGCGGCGCATGAGTCCGGATTTGGCCCGCAACGGCCATGTCGAGCGGGCCGGACGATATCCGCCTTTGGGGAGCAAAGCAGAAGTGCCTCTAAGTCCGAACGATATCGCCTTTTAACCCGAAGCGGGCATGTGCCCTCGCGTTTGCAACGGACAACCCGCCTGGTGCCACGACCATCGAGAGGTGATACTCTGCACCGTCCTCAAGCTGCAATGAGGATCGAATGAAGCGGCGGGAGTTCATAGCAGCTACTGCGGCGCTGCTCGTTTCGCCAAGGCGTGCCTGGGCGCAGGGGCCTCGCCGTCGGCTTGGCTTTCTCGCTCTAGGTGACGCGAGCGGGCGGGCTCCCAATCAAGCCGAGCTTGCCTTGCTTGATGGGCTACGAGACCACGGCTGGATAGATGGAAGAAATCTGACTATCGACTACCGTTTCGCACAGCCTCAGGATCGCGCACCAGCTTTGGCTGCCGAGCTGATTCCGCTCCATCCCGATGTGCTCATCGCCGCGGGACCGCAAGCAGTGCTAGCCCTGAAATCGGCAACTGCTACCGTTCCGATCGTATTCGTGGCTGTGTTCGATCCCGTGGCGCTCGGCCTCGTCGAGAGCCTGTCGCGGCCAAGCGGCAACATAACGGGTCTTGCGACCTACGTGCCAGGCGAGTGGGTTGCAAAACGAATAGAAATCCTCCGGGAACTGGTTCCTGGCGCCTCGAAGATTGCGATCCTGGTCAATCCGGGCAACCCAATTCACAGGCTGCTATTAGCCGAGGAGATACCAAGCACCGCCCGAAACCTTGGCGTGGCGCTCCCGATAGTCGAGGCGACCACGGCCGAGGAACTCGATATTGCGTTTGCCTCGGCCGCCGCTCAGCGCGCCGATGCAATAATTGTTTTCGGCGATGCTCTGACCTGGGTCGAGGGTCCGCGAGTTATCGCGCTCGCGGCGAAGGATCATCTGCCCGCGATTTATCTCTTCCGACAAGTCGCCGAGGGCGGATTGATCGTCTACGGCCCCGATATAGCCGATCTGTTCCGCCGTGCAGGCGGCTACGTCGATAAGATCCTCAAAGGCACCAAGCCTGCTGATCTGCCGGTAGAGCAGCCGACCAAATTCGAAATGATGATCAACCTGAAGACGGCCAAGGCGCTCGGCCTCACCGTGCCGCCGTCCTTACTTGTTCGGGCTGATGAAGTGATCGAATAGAGATGCTTTTTGCTGCAGCGCGTTAGTCCGATAATGGCCCAGGCCGTGTGAAAATCCGGCAACTTGGGGAGCCCCGGCGCATTGCGGCCGCCGAGCTTCTCATTCGGTGGAATCGATCTCCTGTCATCTCGGTGGCAACCGGGAGCTTCGTGCAGGCGCCGATTTGGTCGCGCAGAGGCCGGCCTCACGCCTGCATCGCCTCCAGCAATCCGCCTACGCCTACAATCATCATCACGCGCTTCATGTTGTAGGCGAGCACGTTGAGCGCCATCTCGGCGACCACCTTTGGCAGCTTTTTCGTGAGAAAGTGCGTTGCTCCCATCCAACACTTCATCGTGCCGAACGGATGCTCCGCTGTCTGACGGCGGACACCCATTGCATTGGGGTTGTGGTCGAGCCGATCCTGAACTTTTTCCAGAACGGCCTCATGCTCCCAGCGTGAGATGCGGCGCTCGGGACCTGTCGTGCACTGAGCTCTTAGCGCGCAGGTCTTACAGGCGCTTGTCCAATAGCGGCGCAGTGTCTTTCCGTCCTCTACGTTCGTATAGTGATAAGTTAGCCGCTCGCCGGCGGGACAGCGATAAACATCGTCGGCGGGGACATAGACGAAGCCCTGTTTGCCGAAGCGGCCAGCAGCCTTGGCGCCCGAAGTCATCGGCTTCGGCAACGTCACCGTGATGTCGGCTTCCTCGCAGGCCCTGATCTCCTCGCCATCGTAATAGCCGCGGTCTGCCACGACTTCGAGCGTCTCGACAGACGTCTCGTCGCGAGCCTTCCTGGCCATGTTGGCGAGTTGGTGGCGATCAGTGCCCACGTTGACCTCAAGCCGCGATCGAGGCGATCAGCGGCCTGATTCCGAGGATATTCATTGCTCGGGTCAGATTATAGGCCAGAACCGAGAGGGCCATCTCGGCGGCTATCTTTGGGAGAGTTGCGGGTTCTGCTAACGAGAGGCGGTTAAGCTCTAGTGCGGCAGCGCTTCAGCCGAATTCGCGCACCCAACCCCGGCGTCGATGGTTCTCCAGCTTCTGATTTCGGCGACCCGTGCTTATCCGGCGTGCTCAGACGAACAACTCGGCCACGATCGTGAAAATCCCAACCTGTGCGGCGAGCCAACAGATTGGCCGTACACCCGGAGGCGCGAAGGCGTACGCAGGAACGTAAAGCAGCCGGGCGACGACGAACGTCCAAGCCCCGATTGTCGCTAGCGAGCCGACGGCGTTAGCTGCATGCACCAGAAACAGGGCGGCGAGGAACTGTGGAAATATCTCAAGCAGGTTATGGTGTGCCCGAACAAAACGTCCGCTCACACCTGTAACCTCGCGCGGTTCTTCACGAGGCCCTGCAACCCAAGCGCCCCCTAGCTGACGGAGTGTCAGCACACTGGATAGGGTAAGCTGCACGACGGCCAGCAACATGGCCGCGGCCAATGCCCACAGATCGCCTGTGTTGTACCAACCCTCAAGCTCGCGCGTCCTGGTACGTTTGACGGTGTCACAAGGTTTCGTAACCGCAATGCTTGGCGGCCCGCGCGCCTCGACCGGGATGAAGCATACGATCTGTATGTCCGTAAGGAGTCAGTCGCGTCGTTTGGCCGCGGGATTTCGTCAGCGATTAGCGGCGTGGCAACGGCACCAGCGAATACGATGGCGCCAAACCCGAACATGCAGCGCACGGCCACCTCCCTAGGAACGTCCAGAAGGGGGTTTTCGAATTTGGCCGCATTAGGTCGGCTACGGGTCTTGGCTGTGTGAAAACGCCGAGATGGATGAGAGCGATAGAAGAAGTTGTTCGTCCAAGCCGATCTAGCGCTCATGTTCGCAAGCGATTTCCAGTTAGACGGCGAACTGAAGAACGCTATTCTATCTGTCTTTCGCCTTCTCGCGTTTTTACACATGGGGTAATTCCGAGCTCGGAGCCATACTCAGGCTCTGGGAATCAGCTCTCCAGGACTCGACGAGGCCTACCTCAGGGCCTTGCAATGACGGAGAGAGGCAATGGAGCACTATGTCGGATTAGACGTGTCACTGAAACTGACTTCGATCTGCATCGTCGATCGGACAGGAAAGGTCGAGCGCGAAGGGGTGGTTACGTCTGACCCGGAGGCGACCGCGAAGTTCATCAAATTGCACGCGCCACACGTCGTTCGGATTGGACTCGAGACTGGAGCAACGTCGACATGGCTGTGGACCGAGCTGAATAAGATCGGGTTACCCGCTATCTGCATTGACGCCAGGCATGCGAAGGCGGTTCTGAAGATGCAGATCAACAAGAGCGACCGAAATGACGCTGCTGGCATAGCGCGTATCATGCAATGTAGTTGGTACAAGGAGGTTTGCGTCAAGGATCTCGACAGTCATGCGACCAAAGCCCTTCTTGTCAGTCGAGCTCTGCTCGTCAAGATCAAGCGGGATATCGAAAATCAAATCCGGGGGCTCCTCAAGAATCTTGGGCTTGTCATCGGACGAGCAAAGATGAATATGTTTGCTGTGCGTGCCGCGCAGTTGGCCGAGGATCGGTCAGAGCTTTTTGCCGCGGTAGATCCATTGCTGAAGGCACGCGAGGCCGTCGAGCAACAGATTGTGGACCTTGACCGCAAGGTGCTGCGGCTGGCTCGCAACAATGCTCAGGTGCGACGGTTCCAGACGGCTCCTGGCATCGGCCCGGTCACGGCCCTTTGCTACCTTGCGACGATCGATGACCCCGCTCGCTTCAAGAGATCACGAAGCGTCGGAGCCTACGCAGGGCTAACGACCCGCCGATACGCATCCGGCGAGATTGACTGGACGGGCCGAATCTCGAAATGCGGTGATAAGATGCTGCGAAGTTACCTCTACGAGGCAGCCAATGTGCTGCTCACACGCGTAGCAAAATGGTCAACACTCAAAGCGTGGGGCATTCGGCTTGCGAAACGAAGCGGGCTACGCAAAGCCAAGGTTGCAGTTGCCCGAAAACTTGCTGTCATTCTGCATCGGATGTGGATCGATGGTACCGAATTTAAATGGTCATCAAAGGATGCTGCTGATCAGCCTGCATAAAGGATAACGAGTTCCCGCCGAACAGCGGGAGCGAACGTCCCTGCCGGGACGCTGGCGTTGGTGAGATCGCCCCTGGCTTTGCGGTGCTCGGAAGGGCAAAGCGCGCTTCACACATTGATCCGCTAACGTCATCTTACGCCATCATGCGGAGGGCACGCCCCTACCGCGGAGAGAACCATGGACCCGGCAAGGATGTTCAAGGAGAGCTTGACCTCACGCCCGGAATTAGAGAACAGCCAGGGTCATCTTCGACCGAAGCTACGGGTTGCGCCCGCCGCTCGATGCCTGCTTTTCCCCGAAAGCGACCTACTTACTGCGCGGCAGCGAGATGACGCGATGGGGGCCAGAAGCCGACATCACCAAGATCAAGAGGAACTGGTTGCTGAATTGGATCGTGACGGCCCACGAACCCACAAACGGGTCCTGGCCCTTCTTGCGATGTTACGGCACCAAGCCGAGCACGGCACACCGCGATTTCGCCGCTCACCACGATCAATTTCTGACGTATTTTTTTATGTCAGGAAGCTGCGTGAAGCCGCCGAACACGTTGCTCTGTTTGTCGGCAGCGACGCCTTCCGGCATTTCCTCGTTCGGATCTGAGATGAAGGCGGTCACCTTGCCGTCCCTGACGCTACCGATGCGGATGCCCTGCTGGAACGGCGGGTTCACATTTTCATTCGATTGCGAGTCGGTCACGTAAATTATGTCATCGCGGATGTACACCCCGCTCGGGCGACCGAATTGCTTCCATTCTGCCAGGAATTTTCCATCCTGATCGAAAATCTGGATGCGGTTGTTCGCCCGGTCGGCGACGAACAAGCGTCCGGCCGAATCCATGGCGAGACCATGGGGTACATCGAATTCCCCCTGTCCCGAACCATGGCGGCCCCAGGCTTTGATGAATTTTCCGTCCTTCGAATATTTGACGATACGATCGTTGGTTTCCGGCACCGGAAAATCGCCGTGGCCGTCGGCGACAAAGATATCGCCGTTCGGGGCGATAAGAACGTCGGACGGACTGTTAAACTCATCGGGTCCGTCGCCAGCTACGCCGGGCTTGCCGAGCGTCCTTAGCACGCGACCGTCCGGCGCCAACTGCACGACGATTTGCTTCTTGCCGTCCGTAACCCAAACCGTTCCGTCGGAGGCGGAAAATAGACCGTGCGGCCATTCGAACATGCTGGAGCCAAAACTAGCGACCAGGTGCCCAGAGGCATCGAATTCCTGAATCGGCGCGAGGTCCGACCCCTCACAGGTCCTTGCCCCCTGCCGCAAGCGCCGGCTTAAAAATCGGCGGCTTCGGGTCACGCACGGAAGAACTCGGGTGGAGCATATCGAGTCCGCTTCGCCCCCAAGGAGCGGACGTCTAGCCGACATGCCGGGTCGGCCGCTTGGGGCCATAACCGGACTCGCGCGCTGCAGCAAAAAGCATCTCTATTCGATCACCTCATCGGCCCGAACAAGTAACGACGGCGGCACGGTGAGGCCGAGCGCTTTGGCCGTCTTCAGGTTGATCACGAGTTCGAATTTGGTTGGCCTCTCTACCGGCAGGTCGGAAGGTTTCGCACCTTTGAGTATCTTGTCCACATAGCCAGCTGCGCGGCGGAGCAGGTCGCCTGAATCGGCACCGTACACTGACAAACCGCCATTGGCGTAATGTCGGAACAGATAGTTTGCCGGCAGACGATACTTCGCCGCGAGCGCGATAATTCGCGGAGCCTGCACATAGGTGAGAGGATCGCCAAAATCGATTATCGCATCGGCGCGCTGGGCGGTGGCGGACGCAAAGGCGACGTCGAGTTCGTCGGCCGTGGTCGCCTCAACTGGCAGCAGAGCAATACCGAGCTTCCGGGCTATGCGTGGTATCTCTTCCGCGAGATACAGCCTTTGCATCGGATTGTCCGGATTGACCAAGAGCGCGATTTTCGAGGCGCCGGGAACGAATTCGCGGAGAATTTCGAGACGTTTCTCAAGGAAATCATCCGGTACCATGGTCGAAAAGCCCGTCATGTTGCCACCCGGTCGCGCCAAGCTTTGCACGAGGCCGAGCTTCACTGGATCGGCCACACCCACGAAGACAATCGGAATGGTGGCCGTTGCCGACTTCAGGGCTATGGCTGCTTGCGGTCCCGGAGCGATGAGCAGATCGGGACTGAAAGCAATCAGCTCGGCGACGGAAGCTGCCAGTCGATCCGCGGGTTGGGAAAAGCGATACTCGATGACCAGATTTTTTCCCTCTATCCAGCCGAGGCTTCGCAGCGCTTCAGGGAACCTAAGCTCGGCTTGATTAAGGGCCTTCCCGCTCCCATCGCCTATGGCAAGAAAACCTAGTCGGCGACGAGCCCCCTGAGCCCAGGAAGCCGGTGGCGAAACAAGCAGCGCCGCAGTGCACGCTATGAACTCCCGCCGCTTCATTCGATCCTCATCAAGGCTTGAGGACGATGGGGCGCAGAGTATCACGTTTCGATAGTCGTACCGACTGCGTGTGCAAATGCTGCGTCGCAAATGCGGCGCGTGGCGCAGGACGGCTTGGGGTCATGAGCGTCGGTTTGAGCGTTAGCGGGTGACTTCTGGTCTCACCTCCACTTCGGACGTTCCCCGTGCCGCGCGAATGGTCGCGAAGGGCCACTTCCGGACTCATGCATTGCAACAAAAGAGCGCTATTCAATCACCTCGTCGGCCCCGATGAGCATCGATTGCGGCACCGTCAGACCGAGCGCCTTCGCCGTCCTCAGGTTGATCACGAGCTCGAACTTCGTCGGCTGCTGCACGGGCAGCCCGGCGGCCTTGGCGCCTTTCAGGATCTTGTCGACGTAGATTGCGGCCTTCCGGTACGCATCGGCCTCATCGGACCCATAGCTCAGCAGGCCGCCCCGGTCTGCGAAATCGCGAACGAAGAACACCGCCGGCAGTCGGTAGCGGACCGCCAGTTCGGCAACCCGCCGGATCGGCAAACTGGGCTGGACGATCAATGCGTCCGGAGGCCCCTTGTCCAATGCTGAAAAGGCAGCGTCGAGCTCGGCGCTGCTGTGGATCATGACGGGATCGATCGTGACCTCGGCTGCTGCCCCGTTGCTCTCGACCTGCTGCAAAAACGGCTTTGAGAAGGGATCGGGCATATTGGCCATCGCCGCGATGCGACGCGCCGCCGGCATCAGTTGCCGGATGATATCACCAATTTGCCTGCCAGTTCCGCACCGATGGCGGCCATCCGGTGACATTTCCGCCGGGTTTGGCGAGGCTCGCGACGAGCCCCGTCTCGACCGGATTGCCGACCAGTGCCATCACGATCGGGATCTGATGCGTTGCTTGCTTGGCGGCGAGAGCTGCCGGCGTGAACCAAACCACAATCAGGTCCACCTGGAGCCGCACCATCTCCTCAGCCAAAGCGGGAAGCCGGGCTGCTTGCCCCATGTCCGATCGGAATTCGTATCGAACGTTTCCTCCTTCGATGTAGCCGAACTCGCGCATGTCTTGCTGAAAGAGCCGCCAAAAGCGTTCCGAGGCGGGTGATCCGACGACGAGCACGCCGATCGTCGGCACTTTTGCCGGCAGCGCTGCGCCGGCGAGCGGCCACAACGTTACGGCAGCTCCGATGAAGGCGATTAAATCGCGTCGCGGCAAACGCATGGCCCCTCCCTGTGATGCGGCTGTGGCGCGGCATCCAGCAGCATGGGATCCTGCCACCGAACGCCGTTCTCAACATCCGAGGCTACCTCCGCTAACTTCCGGTTCAGTCTCATGGCTCCCGAGAAGCTAGATAGGCCGCTAGAGACACGAAATCCTCCTCGTCCAGATTGGCAACAACCCCGGCCATGAGGGCACTCCACGGTCCGGCGCGCGCGCCATGTTTGAAATCATAGAGTTGGCGAACAATGTAACTTGGCGAGCGACCGGCGATGCCCGGTATGGGACCGAGGCCCTTGAGGTCGGGGCCATGGCATATCCCACACTGAACGGTCTTGCCGGCTCCGCCGCTCATAACGAGCGTTTCTCCCTTTGCAACGCTGCCCACCGGTACGTACGCGGTAAATTCGGCATGGCTATCGTAAGACTCGAACTGATCGAGATCATCGGGCACTTCGACAATACGCCGACCAATCGACTCCGAACCCCCATCTTTTGAAACCGCATAGATCAACCACGCCACATAGGTCTTTGGGGCGGTATTAGTCTCAATGACCTTGATGTGCTTTTTCGGCTTCAACGAGGAAAAATACGCTGCCGCCTTCGCCACCTCATCATCGGTTACGGCCCTGGAAACCGCATCCATTAGCGCAACCGGGATCCGTTGGGGGACTGAGCTCTTTCGTGCTCCATCTCTGAAATCAATCACCTGTTGGCGCATGTAATCGGCTGACAGCCCGGCGAGGCTTGAATTTTCGGGACCACCAGCTCCGTCGGCCCGGTGACAATGCCCGCACGCAAGGACATCAGGTTTCCGGCCATATGCGACGATGTCGGGCATTGGGGGATGATCATCAGGATGCCAATCCTTGGGGAAGAAACGATCCTGCAATTGCGCCGTCGTGAAAGCGGCTGAACTGTCCGGCACGTGATGAAGCTTGCCGTCGTCTGGCGGAAGCTTGAATCCCGGCGGAGTCACCGGATAAGCCCACGCGGGCGGCCCGTCGTCGCTGGCCGCGCGCGTTGTAGGTTGCAAAGGGAACGTCAATGAAAGCGTAGTGGCCAACAGTAGTCGCACCGCCGCAGTACTCACTATCTTTCGGTGCATGCGTTTCCTCCCGCGTGCAGGCTAACCCATGGTCGCCGTGCTTGTATGTGTGTCCGCCGGGAATGCGTTGACCATAGCACCGGTCGAAGTCGAGTGCATCTATCCCCGAGCAAAGACGCTCTGGTTCCACGTGCAGCTTACGGTTGGCCGGATTCGTCCGCGGAAATCATCGACCCGTTTCGAAGTTGCCGTAAAGCGACTTGAAGGTCTCCGGTATCGAAACGCGCATCGGCAGTCTGCTCGGACCCAACACGTCCCGCTCGGTAGCTGGACTTCCGAGTTGGGTCATTTTCGACCGAGCCAGCCGATCCTGCCTGCTACTTGATGTCCGGTATGCCCTGAAAGCGATCGAATAGCTGCGCGGCAACGAAATGTAGCGAAGGGCCAACTCCGGACATCGATTCGCTGGCCAGAGCCTCGCGATGTCCGCGGGTTTGGGTTGAACCGGCTCGGCTGTAAGAGGCTCCGACAGGCAGCCCGGCGACCGGACACATGAGGTGCCACCCAGCTAAGAATGGTATATAGTCCGTGGTCCAGGTTGGGTGGCCACAATGCAGTCGATTGCGCACTGGCTCAACACACTTGGCCTCGGGCAATACGCGCAGCGTTTTGCCGAAAATTACATCGATGCCAGCGTTCTCCGCGATCTGACTGACCAAGACCTGGAGAAAATCGGCATCCCGTTGGGGCACCGAAAGAAGCTGCTGCGCGCCATTCGCGAGCTTGCCGACGCATCCCCGGCCACGCCTCCGCCGGCCACAGCTTCCAAACCCGATAGCGCTGAGCGCCGCCAGCTCACCGTCATGTTCACCGACCTTGTGGGCTCCACGGCCCTTTCGACGAGGCTTGACCCAGAAGACCTGCAGGAGATCATCGGCGCCTATCACCGATGTTGCGCCAAGGTCATCATCCAATCCGGTGGTTTCGTCGCCAGATATCTCGGCGATGGCGTGCTCGCCTATTTCGGCTATCCGCAGGCCCATGAGGACGATGCCGAGCAGGCAGTGCGCGCGGGGCTGGCGCTGGTCGAAGCCGTGGCGAAGCTCGAGGCCGGCCAGGCGTCATCGTTACACGTGCGGGTGGGTATTGCCACGGGCCTCGTGGTCGTCGGCGACCTCATTGGCGGGGACGCGGCGCACGAAAATGAAGTGGTCGGCGAGACCCCAAATCTGGCGGCGCGGCTTCAGGCGCTTGCCGAGCCGGATGCCGTTGTTATCGAGGGCGGCACACGCCGCCTTCTTGGTGAGCTGTTCGATTACAGCGATCTCGGGGCGGTGCCTGTCAAGGGATTCGACGGTTCAGTGCAGGTCTGGCGGGTGCTGGGCGCGAGCTCGGTCGCCAGCCGCTTCGAGGCTTTGCGCGCCGTTACGACGCCATTGGTCGGCCGTGAGGAAGAGATTGCGCTACTGATGCGCCGCTGGCAGCAGGCCAAGAACGGCGAAGGCTGCGTCGTGCTGATATCGGGCGAGCCGGGCATCGGCAAGTCGCGGATTGCTCAGACCGCTTTGGAGCGGCTAGCCGGTGAGCCACACACCCGCTTGCGCTATTTTTGCTCGCCCCACCACCAGGACAGTGCGCTCTATCCGAGCATCGCCCAGCTCGAGCGGGCGGCTGGATTTGGGCGCGAGGACACGGACGAGCAGCGGCTGGACAAGCTCGAGGCGGTGCTGTCTCTTGGAACCAGCGACCTCAACGAGATCGTCCCCCTGCTGGCCGACTTGTTGTCGATCCGGACCGGCGACCGCTACCTGCCACTCAAACTCACTCCGCAGAAGCGCAAGGAGAAGACGCTTCGCGCGCAAGTCGCCCAGGTCGAGGGGCTGGCCACGCATCAACCCGTGCTGATGGTGTTCGAGGACCTCCATTGGAGCGACCCGACCACGCGAGAGTCGCTGGATCTGCTCATCGATCGCGTCCCCGCCCTACGGGTCCTCGTGATCATCACGTTTCGCCCGGAGTTCGCGCCGCCGTGGATCGGCCGCCCGCAGGTGACTCTGCTCAATCTCAACCGCCTAGCGCCCCGGCAACGCGCCGAGATGATCATTGGAGTAACGGGCGGCAAGGCGTTACCCAGGGAGATCGTGGATCAGATCATCGATCGCACCGATGGCGTGCCACTGTTCATCGAGGAGCTGACGAAGACCGTGGTGGAAAGCGGCATCGTCACCGATGTGGGCGACCACTACTCCGTGACGGGGCCAGTTGCGCCGCTGGCGATTCCGACAACCCTACATGCTTCCCTGCTCGCCCGGCTCGATCGGCTGGCACCGACGCGCGAGGTGGCCCAGATTGGGGCTACGCTCGGTCGGTCGTTCTCGTACGAGTTGATCAGTGCCGTCGCGCAGATGTCCCATCAGAATCTAGATGAAGCTCTCGAACGACTCGCAAGCGCAGAGCTGATCTTCCGACGCGGAACACCGCCCGACGCAGAGTACACATTCAAGCACGTGTTGGTGCAGGATGCCGTCTACAGCACGCTGCTCCGCAGCCGGCGCCAAGAACTTCATGCGCGCATCACCGCCACTTTGGAAAGCCAGTTCCCTGACGTCGTCGCCGCTCAGCCCCAGCTGTTGGCGCAACATTCCGCAGAGGCTGGTCTCAGCGAGAAGGCCATCCGCTACCGCCTCAAGGCGGGTCAGCAGGCGGTCGCGCGCTCAGCAATGCCAGAGGCTGTGGCGCAGTTGCAGAAGGGCTTGGAACTCCTTTCCGGAATTGATCGCGGAACCGTGCGCCAGGAGAAGGAGCTCGAGCTCCAGATCGCGCTTGGGCGCGCGCTAATGGCAGCAAAGGGGCTCGCGGCGACGGAGCCAGGCAAGGCGTTCGCTCGCGCGCGTCAGCTCTGTGAGCATTTGGACCGGCCGCCTCAATTGGGTCCAGTGCTAATAGGCCAATGGCAGCATCGCATTGTCCGCGGGGAATTGGAGGAAGCTGAGCGCCATGCCGAAGAAATGCGCCAGCTCGGTGAAGCCCGCGGCGACGTGATGTGGAAATGCTTCGGCTCGTTTCTTAGCGGGGTCGCCTGCTTCTGGCTTGGCAAGTTTATCGATGGTCGCGGTTACCTGGAAAATGGTCTTTCCCTGTGGGACTCGACGTTTCGTGCTTTCGGGGCGTCGCCGGATGATCCGCATGTTCAGGCATTGATTCATCTTTCGCGGACGTTGGCGTGCCTCGGCTATGTCCAACAGGCGCGCATGTGGCGGGACGAGGCGCTGGCGGAGGCGCGACGGCTCTCACCGTACAACGTGGCTTTCGCGTTGTATCAAGCCTGGTTCGGGGACTGGGCCATGGAGGGAGCCGGATCCGCCCCACGAACGCTTCGGTCGGCGGAAGAGTTATTGGCCATCTCGCGCGAGCACGGGTTCCCTCAGTGGTCGGCGAATGGGAATATCATGCGCGGCTGGTGTCTGGGCGCAGTGGGGCAACCAGTGGAGGGAATGCCTCTGCTCCTACAAGGGATAGCCAACCGCCGTGCCACCGGTGCCAACTTGCTCTCACCATTTCTTCTCACAATGCTCGCGGAGGCCAACGGGAACGCGGGCGAGCCGGAACAAGGGCTTGATCGACTGGCTGAGGCTGCCAAATTGGTTGAGACGACACAGGAGCGCTGGGCGGAGGCCGAAATGCATCGGGTGCGCGGGACGCTGTTGCTGTCGATGAACGAGCACGCCGCAGCGGAAGATAGCTATCACAACGCGCTAGCCGTCGCGAAGTGGCAGAGCGCCAAGCTCTTCGAACTCCGCGCCGCCACCAGCCTCGCGCGCCTGTGGCGCGATAACGGTAGACGTACCGAGGGCCAAGGTCTTCTCGCGCCGATCTACGGCTGGTTCACCGAAGGTTTCGACACGCCGGTTCTGAAGGAAGCCAAGGCGCTGCTCGACCAAATGGCTTGATACGGTTCGCCTCTAATTCGCTAAGAGAGTTGCTCATCGTGCAACCGCCCGAGCCGTGACGCACGTTGGTCGATGATCTCATGCGTCGTCTGCAGTTCGTCGCCGCTGGCCCACGGAGGGGGAGCCCGGGAAATGATTGCCACCGCGTGCCCACAGAGCGTCGGATATCCGGAATGGGTCATAAACGGGCTTCCCCATCTGGCCGCCCAAGGTCGGCTTCCGGCCAGAACGCTGACATTCCGTCGCTTCCGGCAGAAGACAGTCACGGGCCACAAGCGGCTTATCACCCGGAGCCCTCACCAGGGAGCTTGCGCTGAATGATGGACGGTCACCATTTCGCCTATCTCGACTGGACACGGCGCATGAACCACGTTGAGGCACGCCCCTACGCCGATCCGGAGATTGCCGCCCGGAAGCTGGTCGAGCTCGCCGCCAGCATCGAGCCGGTCCAGGACGGCCGCATTCATATCGAGAAGATCAATGCGCGTTTCTCTACACCCTCAACGCCACTGGGAGCGAGTTCAGCGCAGGCATCAAGTATGCGGTCGAGCGCGGCTGGCTCGATCTGCACGAGAGCGGGACCTATGTCCGTCTCTTGACGATGGAGGCCGCCCACTGAGGCGGCCTCTGATACTGAGGAAATTACGGGTGCTCAGAAAGACAGAAGGGCTATTGCCGCGAGCACCGTATTCAAGGCTCCTACTGCGATGATGGCAGCCGTAACAAGGCGGTCATGGTTTGGCATTTGCACCTCCCCGCCGCTAGAGCGGCGGCATTTCACCATGACCATCTAAGCGGGAAAAGTAGGAAACGCTGACCCAAGAGGGAGGCGGCAAAGCTTGGTACGGTAGCCCGCAAAAACGCGGCCCCAGCTGGGGGGCTGAGGCCGTTGGCTCCGCTCCGGCTTTCGGGGGGCTTGGGGATGCCGGAGCAGAGAGGCAATTCGCCAGATTGCCACTTGTTCCTGACTCGTAAACGCCGCGCGAAACCTTATCTTCGGCGCATGCGTATGGCGTATGAGCTCTGCCTGGCCACCGCTGGCAAGCAGGTCCCAGACGGGCCGGACTGGATTCACGAAGTAAAGCACGATGGCTACCGGATACTTGGTTATCCGGGAGAACGAGCGCGTGCGCCTCCTCTCTCGTAACGGCACCGACTGGACGAAGCGCTATCCCTGGATTGCTGAGGCGGCGCTGAAGAACCGGCAGAAGCGCTTCGTGATCGACGGCGAAGCCGTGATCCTTGGGGTGGACGGCATCAGCGACTTCAATGCGCTGCACAGCCGGCTATACGACCATGAGGTGCAGCTATACGCCTTCGATATCCTCGTCATGGGCGGCGATGATTTGCGGTCCCTCCCCCTCCACCTGCGCAAAGCAAATCTGCAGCAGCTATTGGCGCGCCGGCCGGACGGGATCAGCGTGGCGCCCTTCGAGCGCGGCGAGATCGGGCCCGACTTATTCCGGGCAGTAGCCATGGGACAAACGACCCGAATTTTGAAGCGGGCATACGTCCTGCCCGATCTCCTGAAGATGCTTCAGGAACTCGAGGATCTACGAGAGAAGGTCCGGCTAGCAGAATCTGCTCGCGTATTGCACTAAGCTTGGCGCGGTTGAGGCGCGTTAAAACAGCCATCCCCCTCCGGGGCGGTTCGGCGCGCTTTAGCCGCTCGCCGCCACCCGTAAATTTCCCAATATCGCTCGCATCGAGCTCATTCGATCATTTCGAAATGAGATCGTCGAAGCCAAAGGAATGGACTGAGGCTGAGCGGAGGCGGCTTGCGTGGCTGGCGCGCCGTCGTGTTGTATCGGAGATAGCGGCGGCGCTCGGTCGGCACACCGGATCCGTGAGGCGAATGGCGCGCGCAATGGGGCTTATTCTGAAAAAATAATCTTGCCAACCTTCTAACCTCCTCGCCGACCGGTTGCGGAATGCTGCGCACGCTATGAAGGCAGAGCTCTACGGTATTTGCCAAGTTTGGCGGCCAGGATGATAGGCCCATATCGAGCTGAATGATCGGCTCGAGCGCGGCGGTGCACCAGTCCGTGAAGGTTGCACCGGAAGTCATACGGCAGGGCGTTCCCTCCCAAGGTCGGGATTTATCCACCGCGGCCGGCCGCCGTGCCGTTGGACCGTTTGGACCCCGAATGTACTTCCGCTTGGAAGACTTCGGCGCGCGGGCTGCGCAGGGCGTATAAATCAGAATCCGCTTGCCCGTACAACTCGAAGACGCGTCATAGATCCAATCGCAAAGCGCAACCTCAGGAACGCATCGCGTCGATCGTGTGGGCGATCAGGATCGCTACGCTGACGCCGATGAGAATAACGAGGACCCAATTTAAATACACGTTCGCCTCCAATCTTTGGAATTGAACGCGCGTAATTATCCACAGTCAAAAACAACCGACCGAGATTATTAATTTCGGCTTTGGGCTGAGGATTCAAGGTAACTATTGCGTCCGCTGTCGGCCCCATCGATGGAATGCCATGAACAGAAGGACCCCGACAACCCACGCCGCGAGTGAGAGCAAGTAAATACCCACGGCAACCCCGACTCATCTTGAACTAGGGATTTAATTGGGAACTCGCGCTATCCGATGGTCAAGCCTGAGTTTCCCAAGAAACGGTTGATATGCACTCGCGTTTGCGGCCGTAATGGCTCTGGGTGCAGCCGCCGGTACGTCGGCCAGGCGCAGCACGAAGGAGTGCCTGCGGTCGCAACAACACTCTAGCTTTAAATGACCGGCATAAAAATATTTTACGGAGGAAATTATATCCTAAATTAATCCCACGCTCGCGAGGGGCCGCCAGTGCGAACCGGCGGGCACCGCTGTTGTCCCTCGAGGGCACTTGTGCAGGAACGTTTAGCCTGGCCCGGCGTCGAATGGCGTCCAAACCCGCGGTTCGCCATGGACAGAGCGGTTGCTTATGCAATTTCGACTTTCATCGTTCTCTTTGGCGTCTGGGATTATTGCTGCCGGCCTGTCGTCCAGCTCACCTGTCCTATGGATCGTCGTCGGCCTCGTCCCCATAGTCATCGGGCTTGTAAGCGCTTTCGGTCCCACCTGATGGGTTTGTCCCTTCCTGACGCGGAACGGCACTGATGCCCCTCGAGTTGTTCCCGGAGAGGCAGCCGTGGACCTGACCGAGATCGAGCGCGCGTTCTTAAAGCAGCTGTCTTCCGAATCGTGGATCAGCACTCCGCTGTCTCGTCGCGCGCCTAGTAGAGTACAATCCCCCAAGCATCGGGCAATACCGAATACCGCATTACCGCGCAGGGCTGTGCGGCCTTGAGTGGATAGCGTTGCCTCGCAGAAGCTTGGGACATCCTGCCGTTAGTTAAGCGTGTCTGCCTTTTCCGGATCGACGTTTTCGTGGTCGCTCACCTCGATCGCGTAATCGGTGCTTTGGTTCTGACCGTGTGTTTCGGACTGGCGGCCCGGAGCCTCGCAGTAGAGAAGGACATCGACTTCACTGGCCAATGGCGCGTCTATCCAGATGGAGGGCGCCACCAGCTCGGTAGCTTCGGGAACAAAGCCCGTTCACCTCGATTGCCGCTCCATGAAGTGGCTCGTCGGCATCGTTGCGGTCCTCCTGCTCTGCCTTGTGCTGTACGCCGGGTCGGCTTTCGTTTCCACGTTGGATCTGGTTTCGGCCATTCGGAGCGGGGACGCTGCTCAAGTCATGGCCCGAACGGATTTGCCGCGTGTCCGCCACTCTCTCGTCGACCAGGTTGTGTCCGCGTACCTCGACCAACTCGGCCAAAAGCGGCCGGTGCGACCATTAGAGCGAATGGCGATAAACGCGTTCGGCGCAACGATCGCCGATGACCTCGCGATCAAGCTCATGACGCCGGAAAATCTGTTCGCCCTTTTAAAGAGCGGCACTGTTCGCAACGGCGCGGAGAACATCACTTTCGGAACGATGTCGTCGTTGGCCGAGCTCGACATCTCAAACATCTTCGTTTTCGCCGGACGGATCACCCTGGTGAAGCCTGTCGAGTTTGCGTTGCTGCTTGGCGACAGTCAGGACGCCGGTAGGGTCAGCATGCATCTCTACGGGACGACTTGGAAGCTCTCGGGGATTGGGCTACCGCCGAAGGTCTTGGCGAATATGGTCGACCGGCTGCCGACGCGGTGACCCCCTTGCGCGAGCCCTCCCGCGCTCTCTGCCGTGACTGGTTGCACTTCGCTGGCACGGTCCTTGCCAATCCAGCCTATCTCCATCGGTCCTGGCAGGGAGCCGTTTCGCGATGAAACAGAATTCTCGAGTCCCAAAGCCCCGCAAGCCTACTCTGGCACACATGGTCTCCGATCTGGTGAGATTGCGTAAAGCAATGGAGGACCTTGAGGGGCTGAGAGAGAAGGTCCGGCTAGCAGAAGCCGCTCGCGTGTTGCACTAAGCCTCGATTTGAGCCGCCCAGGTAGGAACGCTGCAGCCTGGCACCGCATTCGCTTGTATGGAGCGGTTCTCTCTTCCTTTGATAGTGGCGGCCGCGGCGTCATCGCTGGCTATTGCGTTAGGGCACTCATTTCCGCACGGCATCGAGCAGCGGCCCGCCGCAGGCGCCGCGATTTCAAATGACACCGAGGTCCACTGTTCACCTGGCCGGAAGTCGACGGAATCGGCTGTCAATCTAGTTTAGGAGGCAAGTCTTCTGCGACCTCACTCCTCCGGGTCAAACCGAGTTAAGGACGTGTTTTCGCCTCGGTTGAGCAGCCCAAGCCGTCGTTCCAGCTCTTCCTTTTTCGCCAAGAGCCTTAGCGAGAGAATGTCATTGACTAGCGTGTGGAGTTGCCACAGCTCCTCCACAGACATGCTCTGCAACCGCTCCCGTTCCATGAATCCCCCGACTCACGGGCCATAGCTTGGAGTCACCAAACGGGGCCGGCAACGAGACGTCGGTTGAGGAGGCAAGGTTATCTACTTACAGCTTTGGCTTGGTTTCTGCGAAGCTGACCGAGCCACGCTTCCACGCAGATGCGTTTCAACGCGTCCTAGCAAGCAGCATTCGAAACGGATGTGAAGCTGAACCGAAAGTAGCTCCGGTCAGCTCGTCGACGTTAATCTAATTGACGCTGTTAAACGCTAAATTTGATTATGAACGATAATCATGATGATTCCACCTCAAAATCGAAAAATATCTTTGGGGAAAACATGGGAGGCCGGAATGGAAGTTGCCCGCCGCTTTCGCGCAATGAGGTTGCTTTGCCGACAGACTGCCGCGCGCCAACCTGAGAGAAGCTGGAAACTGCTCGCTGAGGCAGAGTACTGGGAGCATCTGGCGGCGGCGGTTTTGGCTCACTGAGCTTCGGCCGAGCGATCTTTCGTCTTTTCTCTTTTCATCGACTTCCATATTTTTGAGGCGGGACATGTCCAGAATGCGTCAGATTTATACTTGTGCTGTTCTGAATGAACGACGCCAAGCGCTTGTGGCGGAGCTTAGAGAAGTGGAGAAGCTTCGAAGCAAGCTCCGACACGTAGAAGCGAGAACAACCGGCACAAGACGGCGTGTTAAACCGGGCGGCAGAGCAAGAGCCGTGAACTAACTCGGCGGCGAAATGGGCCGTCTATTCAGGACGGAGTCGCACCGATTTCCGTTCGACGTTGCACCTTGAAAAACAGCAACGAGCCGATCGCCTTCCCAAAGCTCCACGTCGCGCTCGCCATACATTTGCTCGGCCCGACGTCTCGCCGCCTGCTCGTCGATGCAGTCAAACTTTGCGGCGCAGATCACTCGCCGGCTGCTGTCCACCACGAACACTTTGTACCGCGTGCTGGCAGTCCCATCCCAAAGGGGACCGTCGTCGTAATCGAATGTCCGTCTCAGGCTGTGCCAAACTAAGTACGGGCGAGCGGAAGCTTTGTAACGTGTGGCAATTCGGCCATTCGTGAACTCATCGATCGCGCGCTGGGCGCGTCAGATACACTGCCCAGTGTAGCGCGATCCAGTGGCGGTAAGTTTGTGATGTCATGATACCGGTCTGCGGGCCGTCAGCGAGGGTTGTCCCTGCACCAAATTAAATGCTCCGCCATGATATTACCGCCGTCGCGCCTTTCTCCCTACTTTCTTCCGCATTTAAATGTGGATTGTACGGCTAATATTTAGCTGGTGGCTTGTCTGCTCCTTCATTCCCGACTTGTCTGCTTGGGCCTTCTCCCGAGATTTCGGATCGGATCGATGAACACCGAACGCTTCAATTCGCTCTCCCTTGACGAGCTCTGGATACTTCACCAACAGGTCACCGCCAGCCTCACTCAGAAAATGTTAGTGCAAAAAGCACAATTGGAAGAACGGCTCCACAAGATTGGACTGGCCGACGCGACCACACGGTTCGATCGTAAGCGTCGCCCATACCCGCCCGTCCGTCCCAAATATCGCAATCCGAAGAACCCGGCGGAGACATGGTCGGGTCGCGGCAGGCTGCCTCGGTGGCTGCGGCCGCAGCTTCGAGGCGGCCGGAAGTTGGACGATTTCCTAATCGACCAGGCTTCGCTTCAAAAGCGGCAGACAAATTGAGCGCCTCGGCCGCGATCGCGTTGGGCCCATCCTCATTTTGGGCGATGATGCGGCCGAAGCCATGGCTTCGAGCGCGCCTAGAGGATCGCTAGGAGCGACGGTACGAGTTGGACGCCACAGGAGCTTAGGGAATCAATTGCACGACAGCTTAGCAAGGCCGGAGGCCGCGAATGTCCTCACTGCGTCTCGCATTGAGCCGAATGAAACGGGCAGCGGTCTCGCGAAATGGTTCGTTAGCTCCTCTGTGCCTAATCTTGGAGCGTGCCGCCCACCGCCGATGCGGCACATGGAATGGGAATGGGAATGCCGGCCCCGGCTGCTTGCCCCATCCTGCGGCTGGGGCCGTTTTGAACTTTCTCAGCATCGTTCAATCCGGGCCACAACCATGCTTAGAGGCATTGCTATCGCGCTATTTGGAATGGGCATCTTTTCTCAGCTTGATGGAGCGCTCTTCAGGGGACGCAATACTGAGGCCGTGATCAGACTTATGCGGGAGATCGGCCGCGGGTTTGGTTTTTAGACCCGCTGGTCATTTCGAAAATCGATTCCAGCCTCTGCTGCCCGAGCTCCGGCGCAGTTGGCCAATTCTTAAATGCGCCGCATTAGACCCGGGTATGAGGCTGCTCAGTTCGCCTGGCAGCCAACTGGCGAGCATCGGCTGCAACTTGGTCAAGTAGTGGTCGACGTCGCACTAGGACGCGGACTCATTAAGGCGCAGCCATAGCCTGATTGACGCGAGTTGAACGAATGCGAGGTAGTTGGCGGCGAGCCTATCGTAGCGCGTCGCCACCCGACGACATTGTTTGATCCTGTTGAAGAACCGCTCGACCTGGTTGCGAGCACGATAGAGATAGGGGCTGAAGCAGATCGGATCGCTGCGATTGCTTTTCGGCGGGATGTTGGCCCACGCGCCCTTCTTCATGGCAAGCTCCCTGATCCAGTCCGCATCATAGCCACGGTCGGCAAGCAGCATTGACCCGGATTTCAGACGAGACAGCAGTTTTCCGGCGAGTCGAACGTCATGGGCCTCACCCGGGCTCAGCGCCAGCCGTACCGGCAGACCATTGCCATCGACCACCGCATGGATTTTGCTCGTCAAGATCGATTGGCGCTGGTTCCTTGTGATGCAGGCTCCATGCTGATGCACGCGGACAATGGAGGTGTCGATCATCTGGACAGCGGCATCATGGGCAGTGGCAAGCGCTTCTATGATGCGGGCCCAAACACCGGCCCGCCGCCACCTAACGAAGCGGTTGTAGCAAGTGGTGTATGGGCCAAACGCCGTCGGCAGATCACGCCAGGGTGCTCCTGATCGGAGGACCCAGAAGATGCCATTCAGGACCCGTCTGTCGTTCACCCGAGGAACGCCACGCGGCTTGTTCGGCAGCATCGGCTTGATGGCGGTCCATTCATGGTCGGCGAGTTCGTAGCGCATGATTCGAGCCCCCAGTTCGGGAGTTTGAATCACGGCGGTCCGGCCAAACGCAACGCTCCTGGCCCGCTCTTGGTACGGCGCTTACGGACAGGAGCGGACATCAACCAGACCTCAATCTCTGCCAAATGCGTCGAAAATGACCCGGAGCGGAAGGAGGGGCAGACGGCGCTAGGCTCGATCGCCGCAGACCCTTGCCCGTTTTATGGGCGCGGATTGCCATCAGAAATGGCAAAAGGACAAGACCGTTCCGAGCTGGTGGGTTGGAATCGGTCCGTGTTTCAGTGGGTTACCCGCGGATCGCCAATGGCATGAATCTTGTTTCAAACTTAAAGTTGGCGTTGTCCGACCCTTGCATCAGGGAGCGGCAGGTAAGCCATGAAGCTGGTCACCGCCATTATCAAACCATTTAGGCTCGACGCGGTGCGGGGCGCGCTGACGGTTCTCGGCGTGCAAGGCATGACCGTGACCGAGATCCAGGGATTCGGCCGGCAAAAGGGACACAAGGAGATTTATCGCGGCGCCGAGTACGCCGTGAACTTTGTGCCGAAGGTCAGGATTGATCTTGTGGTCACCTCTGAGCAGGCGGACAGGGTTATTGCGGCGATACAAAACGCTGCAAGAACCGGAGAGGTGGGCGACGGCAAGATCTTCGTTTCGCCAGTCGAGCGGGCCGTTCGCATTCGCACCGGAGAGACGGACGAAGCGGCTGTATAAGCCTTCACCGACACCTCTTGCGACTAGGAGGGAGACAATGGCAAACGCGCGCCAAAGACTCGTGCTATTTGTGACGGCTCTCTTGGGGACTGCGCTTCTCTGTCTTGCATTCGGTGACGTCGCGCTCGCGCAAGACGCGGCCCCGGCAGCCTGCGGCGGAAAGGTTTTGGAAAAGTGCACTCCCAATTCCGGCGACACCGCGTGGATGCTCACGTCTGTTGCGCTCGTATTGATGATGACAATCCCGGGGCTTGGGCTGTTCTATGGCGGCTTGGTGCGCAAGAAAAACGCTGGCGACACGGTGATGACCAGCTTTGCCGTGACGTGCCTGGTCACGATCCTGTTCGCCATCCTGACCTACAGCTTGGCCTTCCGCGCCGGCACGCCGTTCGTCGGCGGGTTGGACCGCATGTTCCTGAAGGACATCCTAAGCGACATCGGCAAAGGCGGGATCGGCAACCCTAACCCGCTCGCGGCGACGATTCCCGAAAGCGTCTACATCTGCTTCCAGATGACGTTTGCGATCATCACGCCGGCGCTGATTGCAGGGGCCTTCGCCGAGCGGATGAAATTTTCCGCGATGCTCTGGTTCATCGGCCTGTGGGCGATCTTCGTCTATGCGCCGATCGCGCATTGGGTGTGGGGACCTGACGGTATCTTCGCCTCCAGCAACGACGCCGCCTGGGTCAAGGTGTTGGATTTCGCCGGCGGGACCGTCGTGCATATCAATGCCGGCGTGGCAGGCCTGATGTGCGCCATCATGCTTGGCAAACGCAAGGAGACAGGACCGGCCCATAACATGGTGCTGACCTTCATCGGCGCCTCGCTGCTCTGGGTCGGATGGTTCGGCTTCAACGCGGGATCCGCGGTCACGGCAGGCATGCAGGCCGGCATGGCGATGCTGGTGACGCAGATCGCAACGGCGGTCGCCGGCTTCACCTGGATGCTGGTCGAGTGGTCGCTCAAGGGCAAGCCGACGGTCGTCGGCATCTGCTCGGGTGCAGTCGCAGGCCTCGTCGCCATCACGCCTGCGTCCGGTTTCGTCGGCCCAATCGGCGCCTTCGTGATCGGCATCGCGGCCGGTGTCTTCTGCTACTGGGGATGCACCAGGCTCAAGGGTATGTTCAACTATGACGACGCCCTCGATTGTTTCGGCGTCCACGCCGTCGGCGGCATCGTCGGTGCACTGCTCACCGGCATATTTGCCATCGAGCAGTATGGCGGCACCGCGGGTGCTCTGGAAGGAAATCCGGCACAGTTCATCAACCAGTGCATCGGCGTCGCCACCGTCTTTGTGTATGACGCCGTCGTCAGCCTGATCATCCTGTACGGGGTCAAGCTGTTCGTCGGCTTGCGGGTGTCGGAGAATATGGAGCGCGAAGGTCTCGACCTCGCATTGCACGGAGAAGCAATACAGTAATCTACGTCGAGGAGGCGGCGTCCCGAAACGCCGACGAGGTGATCGAATAGAACTGCCAGTAACTGCGATGCATGAGGTCCAAATGGCCCGACGCAGACCTCCTTGAGGGGCTGCTCCTGTGTCCCCTATCGGGGTAAAGCGGACTCGTTGTGCTCACCACGAGTTATTCCGGGTGTGACCCATCTCGGACAGTCGCAACGAGGCAACCCCGGCAGTGAGAGACCCAGCCGGTATAGCTTCTACTTCGTGTTTCTTTGAAAGACGTAGCTTTGTCCTTCCATCATTATTCTGCCCGCGAAATTGAGTAACGCGCGGCTCAATGGATGAAATAATCGCAGTCCTTTCAATAAAATGTCCGACAGTGCAGATGGAGCGACTCGATGCCCACGATTACTACTAAGGACGGTGTAAACATCTTCTACAAGGATTGGGGATCAGGTCAGCCGATCGTTTTCAGCCACGGCTGGCCACTGACGGCGGACGATTGGGATGCCCAGATGACGTTCTTCCTTCGTCACGGGTATCGGGTGATCGCCCACGATCGGCGCGGCCACGGCCGGTCCGACCAGCCCAGCACCGGCAACGACATGGACCACTGGGTCGACGACCTCGCGGCCCTGACTGAACACCTCAACCTGCGCGACGCGATCCACATCGGGCACTCCACAGGTGGCGGTGAGGTGGCTCGCTATGTCGCCCGCCACCAGGAGCGCGTCGCGAAGGCGGTACTGGTCGCTTCACTGACGCCGAACATGTACCGGAGCGAGGATAACCCGTCAGGTCAACCCCCGGAGTGGTTCGAAGCGATCCGGGCAGGCGTGCTGGGCAACCGGTCGGAGTTCTACCGTTTCGTCCCCGAGAATCCGTTCTACGGCTACAATCTCGATGGGGCGAAGCCTTCGGAGGCGGTCATTGCGAACTGGTGGCGCCAGGGCATGGCCGGCGGTGCCCTCGCTCATTACGCAACCGTTGACTCCTGGCTCGAAGACTATACCGAAGACATCAAGTCGATCACCGTGCCTGTGCTGGTGATGCATGGCGAGGCTGATCAAGTCGTCCCATTCGCAAGTTCAGTGCCGCGTGCGGTCGACCTGCTCAAGAACGGGTCGCTGAAGACTTATCCCGGCTATCCCCATGGCATGCTCACCACGCATGCGGATGTCCTCAACCCCGACCTGCTCTCGTTCATCAGGTCTTGACGACATCTCTCATCCATCGCCTTCCCGCACGAAGGAGATGCCGTTTGCGAGGCGGCCTTTCCTTCCAGTTCAAGAGACGGTATGCGACAGCCGCTTTTTGGCCCATCGGCGAAGTGGCCAGCGAGCCTGAGGACGTCCGATCACCCGAGTAGACCGGAAGTGAACGGCGGCGTGCCAAAGCGGCGCTTTTGACCCTGAACTGACATTGTTGATCTGCATCAACTTCAGCCGCGGCAGCAGCGCGAAGAGGAGTGCCATGGAGGTCGCTGCCACGGGGATTGGGCGATTTATTGGAATCTATGCGGCAAGGAAACCATGACGTTTGGCTTCATTACCTGGCTCTTTGTGGCGGCGGTCGCTGCGCACAATTTGGAAGAGGCAATCTGGCTGCCAAGCTGGTCGCAGTCCGTGGGCAAGTGGCATCCCGCTGTCACCGCGTTTGAGTTTCGTTTTGCTGTTGTCATCTTGACCGTACTTGCAGCCGTGGCTGCGGCATTGGCCCATGGGCAGGGCAAAGGCAGCATCGGCGCGTACCTAATCACAGGTTACGCTCTGGCAATGTTGCTGAATGTGATTTTCCCGCATGTACTGGTGACACTAATACTCCGCCGCTATACGCCCGGATTGGCGACAGCAATCTTCGCGATCACGCCGGCAACGACAAGCCTGATCTGGTCGGCGTTCCGCGAGAACGTCGTCGAACTGTACCGATTTTTGGTGGTTGGACCCATCGAGGTTGCCAGCATATTGATTTCCATACCAATGCTTTTTTGGTTAGCTCGCAAGTCAGAACAATGCTGTTGGGCGTGAGATCGACGGGATGACGGGCGCGTGCCGCGCACGTCTGCCTCTGGCCCGTCGCTGCCGCATTGCACGGTCGAGGATATGTCGGCTGTCAGGGGTAGGCTGGACCTAACTTAAACCGGGCCAAACGTCGCGATTGACCCTGGCTGTGTGAAAACACAGTCCCGCTGTTATGATTCTCCCGTGATTCTGAGGGGGAATTGATGAGGCGCTTCGTTGAGGGGGCGGATCGTGGGCAACGGACGCTGCTGCCTGAATGCCTCGATGATTTCATTGACGAGAACAACGCTGTTCGCGCGATCGACGAGTTTGTCGATGCGCTCGATCTGGCCGAGATGTGCTTCGATGGAGTTGCGCCGGCGGCGACTGGCCGGCCGTCGTATCACCCCTCGGTTCTCCTGAAGCTTTACATCTACGGCTATCTGAACCGGGTGCAATCAAGCCGGCGGCTGGAACGAGAGGCCGGACGCAACATCGAGGTGATGTGGCTGCTGGGTCGGCTTGCTCCCGATCACAAGAC
Source organism: Bradyrhizobium sp. Rc2d (assembly GCF_900099855.1). Lineage (NCBI taxonomy): Bacteria > Pseudomonadati > Pseudomonadota > Alphaproteobacteria > Hyphomicrobiales > Nitrobacteraceae > Bradyrhizobium > Bradyrhizobium sp. Rc2d. The sequence goes on from NZ_FNCU01000038.1 coordinate 81,032, forward strand.
CATCGCGGACTTCCGCAAGGACAACAGCCTGGGGCTGCGTAAGGTCTGT
>NZ_FNCU01000042.1:0-78460 GCF_900099855.1 Bradyrhizobium sp. Rc2d
TCGCGTTCAAGAGCGCGCGAGGATCGTATCCGGTTGGTGTAGCCATAAAGATAGAGCTTCAGCAGATCGGCAGGATCGTAAGGCGGTTGTCCCGCCCCGCCACCCGACCCGGCATGACCGAAGCCAAGCCGCTCAAGGTCCAGCGCTGCGACAAACGCCTCGATCGCCCGAACCGGGTTCTCTCGACCCACATAATCTTCCACCCGCGCGGGCAGAAGGCTGACCTGATCCCGGCTCACCCCGGTCTTGAACATGCGATTCGTCATACCGAATCGTACACTCGTTCACCCAAACGGCTAGGATTCTTGCCCAACCTCGCAGCGCAATCCGGGATTCGCTCTGCGGACACAGGGGTCCCGGATTACGCTTTCGCTCCATCCGGGCTACAATCCGTTGCGTTGCCCGTCGGGCAAAACACACAACCGACGGGGCAATCGTAACAAGTGAAAATATTCGCCTTTACAGAATTTCTGATTTGTCGCATTCTACCGCCACCTCATCCCCAGTCAGAGGGGCGTATCGCGATCGTCACGAAACGCGGGATGGGCCGTGGTGGACGCTGGCAGCACCGGCGCGATGAGGCAATCGCAGGGCGGGAGACCGTGAGCGAGGCCTTCGCGCAGACGACAGGTGCGACCGGCGTACGGCAAAACCGTGTCGTCCTGACGCCCGGGGCCTGTGCGTCAAGTCTTGCGGTGATGCGTTTCGTCCGACCGGGCGCGCGCATCAGCCATCCGCAAGGCGACGGGGGCAATAGTGCATCGCTCCCCGGGGAGAGCTCGGCATAAGCCGTCAAACCACTGCGCAGGGAAGGCCGGGTTGTTTCCGGCTCCACCTGTATGCCGCTGTGCAGCTTCTTGTAAGCACACGCTTTCGCACAGTGGACCGCGGGTGCCCAGCCGGCACCCGGTCTTCCCTGCGCCCTCTGACAAAAGAGGGTATCGAGATGGAGCATGCCTCGGGTGAGAAGAGCCGCGAGGACGCGAGGCTGCGTCCGCGGGAGCCTCTTGCTCGTCATTGCGAGCGCAGCCAAGCAATCCAGACTGCCGCCGCGAGCACACTCTGGATTGCTTCGTCGCAAGAGCTCCTCGCAATGACGGCGGAGAGAGAGCGGTGCCCGCCGGGAAGACTAGGACGACGCCAGCTTCGGCCGGCCGTAGATCGCGTCGGCCCGCTTTTCGAACGCAGTGGAGAATCGCGCGAATGCAGCGTCGAACATCGAGCCCATCAGCATCGCCAGCATGCGGCTCTTGAACTCGTAGGAGAGGAAGAACCCGACGTCGCAGACGCGCTCGCCTTTGGGCTCGAACGTCCAACGGTTTTCGAGATTGCTGAACGGACCTTGCAGATATTCGACGAGAATCTTCAAATTGGCGCGGTCGAGCGTCACCCGGCTGGTGAAGGATTCCTTGACCAGCTTGAACGACACCGTCATGTCCGCGACCAGCACCTCGGTGCCGTCAGGCTTCGCCATGCGCTGACGCACCTTCAGCGCGCTGCACAGCGGCACGAATTCCGGGTAGCGCTCGACGTCGGCGACCAGATGAAACATCTCGGATGCGCTGTGATTGACACGGTGCTTGCTCGAAAATTTGGGCATAGCGGGTCAGCGGGCGTTAGCTGCCCGCGCGGCCTTCAGTCTCGCAAAATCCTCGCCGGCATGATGCGACGAGCGGGTCAGCGGGCTCGCCGATACCATCAGAAAGCCCTTGGTATAGGCGACCTTCTCGTAGGAGGCGAACTCGTCGGGCGGCACGAAGCGCATCACGGCGTGATGCTTGCGGGTGGGTTGGAGATACTGGCCGATGGTGAGGAAATCGACTTCGGCCGAGCGCAGATCGTCCATCACCTGGAGCACCTCGTGGCGCTCCTCGCCGAGCCCGACCATGATGCCGGACTTGGTGAAGATGGTGGGATCGAGCTCCCTGACCCGCTGCAGCACCCGGATCGAGTGGAAATAGCGCGCGCCGGGGCGCACCGTGAGATAGCGCGACGGCACGGTCTCGAGATTGTGGTTGAACACGTCCGGCTTCGCCGCGACGACGACCTCGAGTGCCCCCTCCTTGCGCAGGAAGTCCGGCGTCAGGATCTCGATCGTGGTCGAGGGACACGCGGCGCGGATCGCGCGGATGGTCTGAGCGAAATGCTCGGCGCCGCCGTCGGCGAGGTCATCGCGGTCGACCGAAGTGATGACGACGTGTGCCAGCCCCAGCTTGGCGGTTGCCTCGGCGACGTGCTGCGGCTCCGAGGCATCGAGCGAGTTGGGCAGGCCGGTCTTGACGTTGCAGAAGGCGCAGGCACGGGTGCAGGTGTCACCCATGATCATGAAGGTCGCGTGCTTTTTGTCCCAGCACTCGCCGATATTTGGACAGCCCGCCTCCTCGCATACCGTGTGCAGGCCGTTGGCCCGTACGATGTTGCGGGTGTCGGCATAGCCGCGGGTGTTGGGCGCGCGCACGCGAATCCAGTCCGGCTTCGGCGGCGAAGCGGAATCGGGCCGGTTCACCTTTTCGGGGTGGCGCGGGCGCAGCGGGTTCGAGATGGTATCGACAATAACGACCATGGGGTGTCCGGTCTGTTCTGGTCCTACCTAGTCGGTCTGGCCAAGCATCGCAACCCGGCTCGCCCCGCTTCAGAGAACATGGCAGATATGGGCAATATCCTGCTCTGTTCTCAGGCGATTCTCACCTCGAATGGCTCCAAGATCGAATGCCTCTCCATTGCGGCTTGGCAAGCCGCTGAAGCGGACCTTTTTCGGCCGCAGCGTCCACGAGGTCGCGCCCGACCTGATCGGTGCCACTATGCTGGTCGATGGCGTCGGCGGAATCATCGTCGAGGTCGAGGCCTATCATCATACCGACCCGGCCGCGCATTCCTATCGCGGGCCGACGCAGCGGAACCAGGTGATGTTCGGTCCGCCCGGCTATGCCTATGTCTACCGTTCCTACGGCATCCACTGGTGCGTGAACTTCGTCTGCGAGGAGGAAGGCTCGGCCAGCGCCGTGCTGATCCGCGCGCTGGAGCCGACCCATGGCTTGCCTGCGATGCGACGCCGCCGCCATCTTCAGGACATGCACGCGCTGTGCTCGGGCCCGGGCAAACTGACCGAGGCGCTCGGCATCACCATCGCGCACAACGCGGTGCCCCTCGACCGGCCACCGATCGCACTGCATGCGCGGACGGAGGGTGTCGAGGTCGCTGCCGGCATCCGGATCGGTATCACCAAGGCGGTGGAACTGCCCTGGCGCTACGGCATCAAGGGCTCGAAGTTTCTGAGCAAGCCGTTTCCGAAATAGGGCTACGATGCCTGCTTCAGCCGCTCCAGCGCTTCGAGCAGCTTGGCCTTGCGCGCCAGCGCCGCCTCGCGCTTTTCGCGCTCCTCCTCGACGACCTCCTCGGCCGCGTTGGCAACGAATTTCTCGTTTGCCAGCTTGGACTCGGCGCGCTTGATGTCGGCGTCCGCCTTGCCGATCTCCTTGTCGAGGCGCGTGCGCTCGGCGGCGACGTCGATCACGCCCTTCAGCGGCAGCGCAGCCACCTCGCCGCGCACCAGCAGCTGGACCGCACCGTCAGGCGCGCGGTCGGCGAAGGAGATGTCCGACAGCCGCGCCATGCGCTTGATGACATCAGTCCAGCGCGGCGCGCGCTCCCTGGTCTCGGCCGAGGCGCCGGCGAGCACCAGCGCCGTCAGCGTTGCCGGCGGGATGTTCATCTCGGCGCGGACCGAGCGGATTTGCGTGACGAGGTCGATCACCCAGCCGATCTCGGCCTCGGCCACGGGATCGGTGAAGTCGGCATGGTCGAACAAGGGCAGCACCCAAGCCGGCGAGACGAGCGGATCTGTCGGCCCTGCCGTCGCCGCAAGCATCGCAAGCTGCTCCGGCGTCGGCTGCGCCGGCTTCAGTGGCCACGGCGCCAATGCGAGCAGGCCGTCGCGCTTCGCCGTCACCTCCCACAGCTCTTCGGTGATGAAGGGCATGAAGGGGTGCAGCAGCTTGAGGATCTCGTCGCGCGCCCAGGCGACCATGGCGCGGGTCTCGTCCTTGGCGGGACTGTCCGGACCGAGCAGCACGGGCTTTGCGAGCTCGACATACCAGTCGCAATAGACGTTCCAGACGAAGCGGTAGATGCTGCCTGCGGCATCATTGAAGCGATAGGCTTCGATCGCCTCGGTCACCTCGCGCGTCGTGTGCGCGCTCTCATGCGCGATCCAGCGGTTCAGCGTTTCCTTCGCCTTCGCCGGTTCGAAACCTTCGGGCACGGCGCAATAGTTCATCTCCGCGAAGCGACAGGCGTTCCAGAGCTTTGTCGCGAAATTGCGGTAGCCCTCGACGCGGCTGGTGGCGAGCTTGATGTCGCGCCCCTGCGCCGCCATCGCGGCCAGCGTGAAGCGCAGCGCGTCGGCACCATATTCGTCGATCAGGTTCAGGGGATCGATGACGTTGCCCTTCGACTTCGACATCTTGGCGCCCTTCTCGTCGCGGACGAGGGCGTGGATGTAGATGGTCGAGAACGGCACCTCCTTCATGAAGTGAAGGCCCATCATCATCATGCGAGCGACCCAGAAGAAGATGATGTCGAAGCCGGTCACCAGCGCATTGGTCGGATAGTAGCGCTGCACCTCCGGCGCATCTTCGGGCCAGCCGAGCGTCGAGAACGACCACAGCGCCGAGGAGAACCAGGTGTCGAGCACGTCCTCGTCGCGGGTGATGAAGCCTTCGCGCTTGTTGCGGTCGAGCGCCATCTCGCGCCCCTGCTCCGGCGTGATGACTTCCTGCTCGACGTAATAGCCGAGCGCGTGGCTGATCGCCTCCTCCTCGGACTCGGCGACGAACACCTTACCATCCGGACCGTACCAGGCCGGAATCTGGTGGCCCCACCAGAGCTGACGCGAGATGCACCAGGGCTGGATGTTCTCCATCCAGTCGAAATAGGTCTTTTCCCAGTTTTTCGGCACGAAATTGGTTTCGCCCGACCGCACCGCCGCGATCGCCGGCTTGGCCAGCGTCTTGGCGTCAACGTACCACTGGTCGGTCAGATACGGCTCGATCACGCTGTTCGAGCGATCGCCATGGGGGACCATGTGGGTGTGCGGCTCGATCCGCTCGACGAAGCCGAACGATTCAAGCCGCTCGACGATACGCTTGCGCGCGACGAAGCGATCGACCTTGTGGAACTCCTCGGCGAACTGCGAGGCGCCTTCGGGCAGGTCGCGCAGATAGTCCTCGTTGTTGAGGAGATCGAGACAACCTTCCCTGTCGAGAACGCTGATCCTGCGCAGGCCGTGGCGATTGCCGACCTCGAAATCGTTGAAGTCGTGCGCCGGCGTCACCTTCACCGCGCCCGAGCCCTTGTCCGGATCGGAATACTCGTCGGCGACGATCGCAATCTTGCGGCCGACCAGCGGCAGGATGACATTTTTGCCGATCAGCTTCTGATAGCGCTCGTCATCGGGATGCACGGCAACGCCGGTATCGCCGAGCATGGTCTCGGGGCGCGTGGTGGCGACGACGATGAAGCTCGAGGGATCCTCGGGGCTGAACGTCTTGCCCTCGATCGGATAGCGCAGATACCAGAGGCTGCCCTTGACCTCGACCTGTTGCACTTCGAGATCGGAGATCGCGGTCAGCAGCTTGGTGTCCCAGTTCACCAGCCGCTTGTCCTTGTAGATCAGCCCATCGCGGTGCAACTCGACGAACACCTTGACGACGGCCTTCGACAAGCCCTCGTCCATGGTGAAGCGCTCACGCGACCAGTCGCAGGAGGCGCCGAGGCGCTTGAGCTGGTTGATGATGGTGTCGCCGCTCTCGGCCTTCCACTGCCAAACCCGCTCCAGAAATTTCTCGCGGCCCATCTCGCGGCGGCTGGGCTGCTGGCGCTCCATCAGCTGGCGCTCGACCACCATCTGCGTCGCGATGCCGGCGTGGTCGGTGCCGGGCTGCCACAGCACGTCGCGGCCGCGCATGCGCTCGAAACGGCACAGGATGTCCTGAAGCGTATTGTTGAGGGCGTGGCCCATGTGCAGCGAGCCCGTCACGTTCGGCGGCGGGATCACAATGGTGAACGGCACCGCGTCGCGGCGGTCGGGGCGGCCGGCCTTGAAGGCGAGGCTGTCCTCCCACACCACGGACATGCGGGTTTCGATATCGGCGGGCTGGTAATTTTTTTCGATCATGGGGCTGCTAGAAAGCCGCGCGCGCGGTTCAAGTCAACGGGAAGCTCAACGGCGGGCGCTTTCGGCCCGGACCGCAGGCCGAATATGACGCAGGAGCAGGGCTTTATCGGGGCCGCACGGCCCGTCTCAGCGGCCTCCGCGCGAGACCCGCTCGATTTCGGCCTTCACAATGCGTTCAACCAGGCCCGGCAGGTTGTCATCGAGCCAGGACTTCAGCATCGGACGCAGCATCTCCTTGACCAGATCCTCCAGCGTCCGCGCATTGCTGCTCAGAACCGTGTGGGCCAGCGAGTTGAAGGCGGATTCGACCGCGGAGACCGTCGATTGCGCGAGGATCGGCTGCTGCGGCGGCAGCGGCGGTGCATCGAAGTCCACCGGTGCGTAAGACGATGGTGGCGCGGTGCGCGGCGGCGGCGATTCGGCGAATTCAAGATCGTCGCGCGGCTCGACCTTGTGGAAGCTGGGTGGCGGCGGAGGCGGTGTCGGGTCCATCGCCATCTCGTCGGTCAATTCGAGCACGTCGGGCTCCGGCTCGGGCTCGGGAGCGCGGACCTCCGGCGCAGGCGTGGCCGCGTCGAGCCCGGCCAGCAGCGCGTCGATGTCGTCCTGGCTGTTGGATGCGTCCGCCGCAGGTGCGGGCGGCGGCGGCGCCGGCTTTGCGGCCGGCGGCGGTGCGGGCTTTTCGGCGGCGGGTTTGGGCGGAGCGACCTTGGATGGCGGAATGTCGTTCATCGCCTGCGGCTTTGGCGGCGCGGCGGGCGCCGCAGCCTTCTCGGGTTTGGCGGCCTCTGTCGGCGGCGGCTTGGCCTCATCGTCGGCAATGATGCGCCGGATCGAGGCCAGAATCTCCTCCATCGAGGGTTCTGTGACCTTTGCAGGCTGCGTCATCTCCGACTCCACATCATCAACGCCCTCGCATGCGTTGTTTTACACCAAGCACGACAGGATTGGCCGGTTCCGGAACGACGGCCCGACATTTTCGTCGCGGCAGCCCGACTTGTCCCCAGATCACGGCTCAACGTGCGGCGGTGCGCCCCTGCCCGCGGCACTCAAGCTTTACGTACACGGCATCGATACGGGCGAATCGACCCGCATCTTCTTGGCAAGGCTATGTCAGGGATTTTGATGATTGCAAGCAAAGCGCCGGTCGGCCTCGGCTATTGGCGAGGCCGACCGGACACTTACGGAAATCAGCGTCCGTCGGGCGTGCGCACGCCGGCCCAGCTGTCGCGGACCTGATGGTAGTGGACGCTGGGATCATAGACGGTGGTCGCAAGACCGAGCACCTGCGGCGACAGGCGGCCAACGGCCGCGAGGACGTTATAGGACGCAACCACGCGATCGTGCTGCGCGGTCACCAGCGCAACGCGCGCATTGACCAGGGCCTGTTGCGCGTTGAGGACGTCGAGGGTGGTGCGCTGGCCGGCCTTGGCTTCCTCGCGCACGCCGTTCAGCGCGATCTCGGACGCGGCGACCTGCGCCTGTGCGGACTGCACCTGCGCCTTGCCGGCCTGCAACGAACCCCACCACTGCACGACGGTCGCGCGAGTCTGGTCGCGCGTGGTTTCGAGGTTGAGACGCTGCTGCGCCAAGTTTTCCTTGGATTGGCGGATCAGCGAATATTCACCACCGCCCTGATAAATCGGCACCGAGACCTGCGCGATCGCGGATGCGTTGAACGAGCGCAACTGAATCAAGGACTGTTCGTTGGACTGCGTGGCCGATGCCTGGATCGTAACCGTCGGCAGCAACGCACCTTCGGCGACTTTGACCTGCAAGAAATTGACGTCGATGCCGTACATTGCGGCCGTGACGTTGGGATGCTCGACCAAGCTGAGCTCGACGGCCGAAGCGAGCGTTGACGGCAGGAACCGGTCGACCGGCGAGCCCGGTGCGAGGTTCGTCGGCTCGTTGCCGATGATGCGGCGGAAGTTCGCCCGCGTCGTGGTGAGATTCGCTTCGGCGGTGAGCGCCTGCGTCTTGCCGGCAGCCAGTTGCGCTTCCGACTGCGCAACGTCGGTGCGCGTCACTTCGCCGACGTTGAAACGATCACGGGTCTGCTTCAGCGTCTGTTCGAGCACGCGCACGTTGCTGCGCTGGACTTCCAGCGTCGCGGCGTCGCGCAGATAGTCCATGTAGGTCGTTGCACCCTGCAGCAACACGCTCTGATCGAGGCTGCGCAGCGCTTCGCGGGCACCGGACACCTGACTCTCCGCCGCCCGCGTTCTGTTGGCGGTCTGGTTGCCATTGTAGAGCGTCTGCGAAGCGGTTATTCCAGCGCTGCGAGGTACGGTGGTTCCATGGATTGAGTTACTCCCCACGCCACTCTGCAAATCCTGATATTGATAGCCACCGTTCGCCGTCAGCGAGACCTTGGGGCGATAGCCAGACAAGGCTTGAGGCACGTTCTCGTCGGTCGAGCGCACCTGGGCGCGCTGTGCGTTGAGTTGCGGATTGTTCTGATAGGCGCGCACCAGCGCGGACTCGATCGTATCCGCCAAGGCAGGCATCGGCCCGGCTAGCGACAGCAGCAGGACCGAAACCGCAGCTCCGGTGAAGAGCTTCACCCCATGCATCCCTGAAATTCCGTTCATTCTAACGCCCGGCTCGTGCCCGCGAGCTGGGTTACCGTCTACCGAGTGGAGTCGTTGCCCCGCCGCAACATAGGACGGGGATTGTCGCGACGGAACCACCTCAAGGTAGTTCACGGCGGAAACTCTTCACGTGCAGCATCCCGGCCACACTTCTGATTCAGAACGGGATTTTTAGGCCCTGGGACCTCAGAACACGAAGGCAGCGGCCCGTTCCAGCCCGGGAAGGACCGGGGCGGCGGCATCAAACAGCGCCCGATAGCCGAATTCACCGTGGCTATGGGTCACGATCACGGCCCGCGGCGGCTTGGATTCGGCCGACACTCCCACCAGGCGCCCGCCTTCCTTCAGCTGCCCGAGCAACGCCTCCGGCGTTGCCTCGGCAGCGCCGTTGAGAACGATCACGTCATAAGGAGCGGTGGAGGGATCACCCTCGCTGCAGGAAGCGACCTTGCAGGTGACATTGGCGAGCCCAAGGGCGGCGAAGGCGTCCTTGGCCTTGGCGGCCACAGCCGAATCACATTCGGTCGCGGTGACCTGGCCGGCGAGCTTGGCGGCCAGCGCGGCGAGATAGCCCGTGGCGCAGCCAACGACCAGCACATTGTCGCCCTCGCCGATTTCGGCAGCCTGGAGCAGCTTGCCGGTCAGCTGCGGCTTGATCAGGAACCGCTTGGCGCCGCCCTCGCTCACATCGAGATCGAGGTCGAGATAAGCCAATGCCTGCCGGCTGGCCGGCACGAAGGCCTCGCGCGGAACCGTGAGCATGGCATCGAGAATACGGCGGTCGGTGACGTCATTGGTGCGCACCTGGCCATCGACCATTTTTTGGCGCGCGGTCGAGAAACCGGACATTTGCGGACCCTGAAATGCGGACGATGCCGCGGAGATGAGTTGGCGGCATCTTTGGAACATGCCCGGCAAAAACGCAACATAGCCGTTGGCCGCGAGAGCCCTGTGGCTTGGCGCAGCTCACCGCATCAGGGGTGCGGAACGGCTCATTCGATCGCCACCGCGAGGCGGCCGATCAGAGCGGCGACCTCGTCCAGCCGCGCCGAGTCGGGCGCCTCGACCGCACGCGCAAGGCAAGCGACGCATTCATCGTCGCTGAGCTCGGGAACGTCGGCCGGCAGAATCGAGGGGGCCATATGAGCACGGTCGACCTGGATGTCTGGCATGGGAATCAGCTCCGTAAGGATCCGGCACTGGCCAGGCTCAATTTGAATTGAGTCGATTTGGCGCCGTCCTCATGGCGCGACGGCGCTGCCGGACACGTCTGCTTGAACCGATTCCGCGGGGTTCGGCACCTGACGGTGCTCGCAGATCGCGCGAACGGGATCGCGCGCCACATCAGGATGCAGCTTCAATGCATTGAAATATAAGTGAAAGTTGGCTCCCCGGGCTGGATTCGAACCAGCGACCATCCGATTAACAGTCGGATGCTCTACCGCTGAGCTACCGAGGAAAAGGCGAACCAGTCGTTCGCGCGCGGCTGCGTATAACAAAGCCGGTTGCGCTTGCAAAGACGAATTCGTCATCTTCCGCAAGGAGCCGGACTCAGGAGCGGCTCCTCACCCGGCCAAGTCAAGGCTTACTCGGCGAGGAACGAGGTGGTCTTGGTGCCGGAGTCGTAACGCAGCCGAAGCGCGGTGATCCTGCAGAGGTTGACGTTCCTCCACAGCACCGCCTCGTCATAGTTCTGCCAGTCGACGCGAATGTTCCAGACACATCCCTCGTCGTCCTCATCGAACTCGACATAGGTGCTCGCCTGGTTCTGTAAGACCCTATCGAGCTCGTTGTCCCATTCGTCCAGGCCGTCGTCAGGCGCGTTGAAGCCGAGGAACTTGATGGCGTAGCCGGTCTCGTTGACGACGGTGACGTTGCGGGCATCAGCCGCGAGCGACGGCGCGGCGGCGATCGCAAGCCCGATCGCGACCAGTCCAGACAGAAAATACTTCATTGAAAAACTCCCGATCGAAACAGGCTTCGGCGCCTGGCGTCGATCGGCGCAGGCGCCGCGGCAACAAATGACATTGCCTCGAAAGATCCGTCCGGAGCGCAATCGACGGGTTCAAGACACCCATCGACCAGCACTCCGGAAGACGTGCGCGACGCGAGACACGCGCGGCCTGTTTTTTATCGTTTCGAATTCTCCGCAGCAATGAACGGGCATTCATAGATCGGCAGAGTTTGCTTTCTCCGGTGCGGGCGCGACCGCCGGCACCGCAGCGCCGTTGCCCTTCCCCGTCACGGCGCCGACCAGCGCCTTCACGGGATCTTCGCCCGGCGCAAAGCCGCTCTGACGCAAGATCTCGTCGATCATCGGACGCAGCGCATGCACCTTGAGCAGTTCGCCGGCGAGCCCTTCGCCGAAGCCGACATTGCCGCCGGCGCCGTTACCATTGCCGCCGAAGGCGCCGCCGGTATGCAGGATGCGGACGTCCTTGAGATTGGCGATCGGCTTCACCATCTCGGCGAGCGCTTCCGGCATGGTCTCGATCCGTTTCTTGGCGATCTCGAAATCGATGACGTTGCTGCCGAGCTTGTTCTGCGCCTCGTTCTTCATGGTGATGACGGCGGCCTCGGCCTCACCGATGTTGCGGACGCCGACCGCCTTGATCTTGTTGGACTCGGCTTCGGCGGTGGCCAGCGTCGTGATGGCCTCGGCACGGTCGAGCGCCGCCTTCTTGTCCGCCTCGGCCGCGACGATCACCTCAGTCGATTTGCGCTCGGCCTCGGTACGCGCGGCAAGCACCTGGGTCAGACGGGCGCGATCGGCAACCTCAACGGCGCGCGCGGTCACGACCTTTTCCTCGGCGGAGACGGCGAGCGCTTCGGCCGTCTTGGCTTCGGCGACGGCCTCCGAGGTCTGCTTGCTCTTGGCGGCGATCTGGATCTCGTTCTCCTGGGTCGCGATCTGGATTTCGCGCTGCGCGTCGGTCCTGCGCTTGTTGATCGCCAGATCCGACTCGATCACCGCGGTTTCCTTGACCTGCTTGGCGCCGGCCTCCTTTTCCGCGACGGCCCTGTCGGTGTCGATGCGGGCGTTCTCCTCAGTCAGGCGCGCGGTCTGTGTCGCAGTCGCGACCTCGGCGCGGGTGCTCGCGGTCTTGTTGGCGATGTCACGCTCCTGCGAGAGTTCGGCCTCCTTCTTGGTGCGTTCGATGGTCAGGGTCTGCTGCCGTGCTTCGAGATCCTTCTGCGCGATCGCCACCTCGTTGTCGCGGACGATGGCATTGCGGTCACGGCGGCGGGTCTCGGTAATGGTCTTGAGTTGGGTCAGGCCTTCGGCGTCGAAGAAGTTTTCCGGATTGAAGAACTTGACGTCGGTCTGGTCCAGCTTCGTCAGCGACACCGATTCCAGCTCGAGGCCGTTCGATTTCACATCGGACTCGACCGTGGACTGCACGTGTTTGACGAAGTCCGAGCGCTTCTCCTGGAGCTCCAGGATGGTCATGGTTGCGGCCACCGAACGCAGGCCGTCGACGAATTTCGCCTCGACCTGGTTGCGCAGCGCCTCGGCATCGTTGGTCAGCGCGCCCAGCGTCTGGCTTGCAAGCGCGATACTCTCCTCGTCGGGACGGACGCGTACGTAGAACTCGGCGACGATGTCGACGCGCAGGCGGTCCTTGGTGATGAGGGATTCCCGCTCCTTGCGCTCGACGGTGAGCCGCAGCGTCTTCAGATTGACGCTAGCATAGGAGTGGAAGATCGGCAGGATCATGGCGCCGCCGTCGAGCACGACCTTCTTGCCGCCGAGGCCGGTGCGCACGAAGGCCTCGTCGCGGGTGGCGCGCTTGTAGAGAATGGTGAAGACGATCCCCAGGACGACGATCAGCGCGACGCCAATCATGGCCGGGACTGCGATGTCGAACATGACTTTCTCCGATAATGACGTGCTAGCTGCTTAGAGTGGGCTTGGAGGGTTTGAGTTCATCGTCGGCCTTGACCGCCACGAAGCGGGTGCCATCGCGGTCGACCAGCAGAACCATGGTTCCCTGCGGCAGCGGCGATGATGAAGCTGCTGCGACGGCCCAGACGAAGTGACGGTTGCCGTGGACATCGGCGACGCTGACGCGGCCAGGCGGCCCCTGGTCGAGCGGACCGACGACGACCTCACCGACCCGGCCGACGAGATCGCCGAGGCCGACGGCGTAGCTCTCGTCCTTGGGAATGACCCGCGCGATGGCACGGCTTGCGCCGCGGACCAGCGGAACCGATACGGCGACCGCCCCGATCGAGGCGATCGCCGCCGGCAACGGACCGGCCACCATCCGCGCGACGTCCTGGATCAGGAAGCCCGTGATGGAGAAGGCGCCGAGCAACAGCAGCAGGAAGATCAGCAGCGGCACGCCACCGACATTGATCCATGAGATCGCGTTGATCACGCCATTGTCGCTGGGGTGGCCGAAATCGATGTTGGTGCCGAGCATCTCGCTGAGCGAAGCCCCGACCAGCATCGAGACCACCTCGATCGAGCCGACAATGACGATCATGGCCGCCGCGATCGCGAACGGCCTGACCTCCGGCGACATGACGTGTTCGAGCAGAGCGCTCATGATGACACGGCACTCAGGAGCGCGACTTCAGCCGGGCCAGCCTCGCTGCAATTTCCTTGTCGCGATGCAACGTGCTGAGCTCGTCGATGTCGCTCGAATAAGGGATGCCCGGCGGCACGCCGGTGACCCGTGCCACCGCCCTGCCCGCGCGCAGCGCCTTCGCGGCTGCAGAACCGCCGCCCGGCTTGCGGGGTGATGTCGACGCCTGCTGGCTTGCGACGGCCTCGCTCTTTTCGAGATCGGCGCGGCGCTGCTCGGCATCCTGGAGCGCCGACAGCACGGCGCGCAGGGACGTCACGCATTGCTCGATCTTCTCGTTGTTCTCGTCGATGGCGCGCGAGAGCATCTCGAATTGCGCCTCCAGATCCATCTGCCGCGCGATGCCGGCGCGCGCGAGATCGTCGCGCCCGTCCGTGATCGCCCCTTCGATTTTGGGAGCGAGCTCGGCCATCTCGCGCTCGATCTCGGTGCGGCGCGCGTTGAGGCGGTATTCCTCGGCGCGCGCGGCCGCGAGCGCATCGCGCGCCTCGCTCTCGGCGCGCTCGATCTCGCGGATGGCTTGGCCAACCACTTTGAGCTTGTTCTTGCCTTCCGCCTGCTCGATCGCGTCATAGGCAATCCCCGCGATCAGACGCCCGACCCGGGACAGGAAATTGTCGGGGGCGGCAGCGATGGTATCCATAGCGTTCTCCTCCTCTGGCAGAATGTTCGGCGTGACGCCGTAGTGAACTTCGAAACCGTCGTCGGTGCGGATCAGGTGCGCGGGCACGCTCTGCCCCCAGCCCTCGGCATAGCCGGCATAGTCGAAGGGCACGCTGAAGCGGCCTTGCACGGTTGCAATGGAAATGGTGGCGGGGCCCTTGATCTTGGCGAGCTTGTCGTCCAGCGGCAGCCGGCGGCCCTGCGACGCGCGATAGGCGACACCGTCGCGCAGGCCCAGCGTCACCAGGCGTGAGGGCAGCGCGGTCTGCTTGCGGATCGGCTCATAGGCATGGGCATGGAGCAGGACCACGTTGGAACCTACATTGTGGCGCCGCGCGACCTCGTCGAGAATCTCCATCATGCGGTCATAAGCCCTAAACGTCGCCTCCAGCGCGGCCTTGGCAGCCGGATCGGGGGCAAGCCTGTAACGCAGCGCAGATGGAGCGTTTCGGGGCGACGGGCTCATGGAAAGCACTAAAGCACCATTTTGGTGCTTTAGGAAGAGGAGTTGCGATCACGGTCCGCTGATCCCTAGGCACTCTATCGGTTAGTCGCCGTGGTCCGGGCCCGCGTTCAAGCCGGGCGATCACCTCCAGATCACAACCGATAAAGGTTTCCTGCACGCGTTGGTTGCAATTGAGACGAAATGCGGGGAGCGTTCGGCATCCCGTAACCGCCCCCGCCACTCTCGTGTCCCGGACAAGCCGCAACGCCAAAGGCGTTGCGGCGGAGAGCCGGGATCCAGGCGACGATCGCCGCTCGATGACGCGTGGGCCCCGGCTCGGCTGCGCATCACTTCGTGCTGTGCAGCGTCCGGGGCACGAGATCGAGGTTGAGGCACACCGCTCTCTCCACGTCATTGCGAGGAGCTCTTGCGACGAAGCAATCCAGAATCTTTCCGCGGAGGGATTCTGGATTGCTTCGCTTTCGCTCGCAATGACGGAGAATGAGCACCCATGTAGCTTTTCCAACCGGCATCTCAATCGCAGACACAGCCGCGCCTCCTCGCGGTTTTGCCTCTGACTGGGATGAGCTGGCGCGGCAATGCGACAGATCAGAACTTGCGTAAATTTTTGCCTTGTCACGGCATCGCGTCACGGGATTGCGAGCGCCAGACTTGGCGTCGCGTCCGTCGAGCGCGCACCATCACTCAACAGCTTGTCCGCAGCATATTCACAGACACGGATCGGTGGATTTGCGTGGCGCGCACGCCACTTGCTGCGCACAAATCCACAGGACTAGCCGCCGGCCTGGTCGAACACGCTGCGGCAGGCTTCACTCAGGCTGGCCCGGTTGCGCCGCAGGCACGCGGTGATGGCACGGACGTTGGGGATTTCGCCGGCGCAGAGACGATAGACGTCGGGCGTGCAGGCTCGGCGCTGCTCCGGCGTTCCCTGCGCATGGGCGGCGGAGGCAAATTGCGTCAGAAACAGCCCGACGGTCGAGGCGCGGCGCGCCCGGTTCTTCACACCTGCAAACCGCAAGAACCTCGCCTTCATGACTGCTCTCCCGTTCTGCCCTGCCCGCCCCGGCTGCGTTGGCCGGTGTCGCGACAGACGGTGCGAGAAATAAACCTGCGGGGATGTGATTTTATTCACAGTGCTCGCAAGCGGAGGAACCTAGAGTTCCCAAAGAAGATTTTCAGGAATCGCTAACCAATCGGGACCTGATCGCCGGATCGTTAAAATGCGAACGATCGGGTCAATCGGGAAACAAACCGCCTTTGCGACATTGCGCCATCCGCGTTCCGGAGGGTGTGATGAGCGAAGCCGAATTCAACTTGCTGCTGGATGCCGTCCGGGACGTCATGATTCACGAAGATTTTGCGTCCGCGCCGGAGGAGGAATTCGTGCCCCGCTCGTGGTCGTACGCCGCAATGCCCAAAGCCGCCAATGACAATGAGGGCGCTTGGCCCCTCCTGCCCTTTCCGGACGGCTGGTACGCAGCCTGCTGAGCCACCTTCGCTGAGAGTGGAAGCGCCCGCCTCGCGGGCGTTTTGCTATCGGCATGCGCAGCAAACCCGGCACAGCGACGATCAAGTCTTGACGCGCTCCTCACCGTCCTGCGGCACTCGGTCGGATGCGACTGGCGGAAAAATGCTGTCATAGATTGCGCGCGCCTCGCGAATGAGGCGAGCTCGCTCCAGCTCGGATTTCGGGACAAATCGGACGATGTCGCCCACGGCTTCTCCAACGCTCGGTTGATCGGATATCCCGCCCAACCGATGCGAACTCTATGCCAACGGGCCTGAATCGCGGGTTCCCAACCGGTCACGGGCAAACCCGGTAGCGAGCCGCGCGAAAGCAATACTTGCGGAACCTGAGCCGAAGCGAGTTTATGTTGAAGAATCAGAGGCTTGATGGAGGCCACGACCAGAATTGAACTGGTGTACACGGTTTTGCAGACCGTTGCGTAACCACTCCGCCACGTGGCCCCGTAAGGCCGGAGCAATATAGGGGATGAAGGGTTTAGGCAACCGCCTTCGTCCCACTTTCCAGGCGACTTCCAACGCCTTGATGGAGCCCTCGAGCGCTATGCTTTTGCTCCAGCCTGTCAGGCTCGCTTGCGACGCCGGAAGTCGCGGCGGCCGCGCTTCGGGGCAGGTCTGGGCGCCAATTCCGGCATCTCGGCCTGAACCTCACGGTAGCGCGCCAACAGTCGCTCAAAACTTGCGTGCAGGGTGTCGGCGATATCCGGACGCCGCTCGAGGCCCGCGAGGATCGTCGCGGCGGCCTCGATGGTCGAGAGGCCGTCGCGGCGTGGCTCCTTACGCAAGCGCCCGTAGCGCGAGGGGTGCGCGGGGTTCAGGATCACGCGCTGACACTTCAGCATCCAGGGATTGCGCCACCACAGCGCCTTGGCCTGGCTCCAGGTGCCGTCGAGCAGCACCACGCCTTCGAGCTTGCCGAGGATCGCCCGCTGATTTTCTGCGACCTCGCCCTTGCGGTTGAGCGCGACGATCTCGCCTTCGGCCTCGAGATCGGCGGCGCGGGCCGAGCCGAGATAGAGCACGGCCCAACGCGCGGCATTCTCGACCGGCCGGCCCAGCGCCTTGGACAGGCTCGGCCAGGACAGGCCGACGCGCACCGTGGCATCTTCGAAATGCTTCGCGAGCACCCGGGCGGTGCCGAGCGCCCTGTCCTGCTCCTGCGGGTGCTGGAGGATCAGGAGTGACAGCCGATTTTCAATGGGCGTGACGCTGTCGCAGATGCACAGTGGCATCGGCTTCTGGCAGTGCGGGCATTCGGGGATGGGCTCGGCCGGCGCGGCGGCGGTATCGGGCGCGTTGGACATGGCGCCGCTATACGCTCGATGCGGCGCCTCAACAACCTATTCCGCCGGCGCGGCCAGCGGGCGCGGCGCGGTTCGCCGGCGCAGACGGTCGATCAGAAGGTAGATCACCGGCGTCGTGTAGAGCGTCAGGATCTGCGAGACGAACAGGCCGCCGATGATGGTGATGCCGAGCGGTCGGCGCAGTTCCGTGCCGGGGCCGGTCGCGACCACCAGCGGGATGCCGGCGAACAGCGCCGCCATCGTCGTCATCAGGATCGGGCGGAAGCGCGCCTGGCAGGCCTCGAAGATCGCCTCCGCCGAGGACAGCCCGCGCTGGCGCTCGGCATCGAGCGCGAAGTCGACCATCATGATGCCGTTCTTCTTGACGATGCCGATCAGCAGGATGATGCCGACGAAGGCGATCACGGTCAGCGGCGTGTTCGTCAATTGGAGCGCAAGCAGCGCGCCGAGGCCGGCCGAAGGCAGCGTCGAGATGATCGTGAGCGGATGGGCGAGGCTCTCATAGAGCACGCCGAGCACGATATACATCGCGACCAGCGCGCCGAGGATCAAGAGCGGCTGACGGCCGCTGGTCTTGGCGAAATCGCCGGCATTGCCATCAAAGCTGCCGCGGATGCCTTCCGGCATGTGCAATTCCTCGACCGCACGCTGGATGTTCTGCGTCGCGGCCTGGAGCGGCACGTCGGGCAAGAGGTTGAACGACACCGTGGTCGAGGGGAAAGACTGCGAGTGATAGACGGCGAGTGCGGCGAGGCCTCGCGTCGCATGGACCACGGCGGACAGCGGTACCTGCGCGTCGCCCGCGCCGGCGACATAGATGCGTTCGAGGTTGGAGGGATCGACCTGGAATTTCGGGTCGATCTCCAGCACGGTCATGTACTGGTTGCGCTGGGTGTAGATGATTCCGATCTGCCGCTGCGCGAAGGCGTTGTTCAGCGCATTGTCGATGTCCTGCACCTTGACGCCGAGCGCCGAGGCCTTCTGGCGGTCGATCGACAAGGTCAGCTGAAGCCCGCCGGGATCGCGATCGCTGGAAATGTCGGTGATGCCTTCGACGCTCTCCATGCGTTTGGCCACGATCGGCGCCCATTTCTGCAGCAGGCCGAGATCGGTGCTGGTCAGCGTGTACTGGTAGTCGGAATCGCTTTGCCGTCCGCCGGCGCGCACGTCCTGGGCGGCGAACATGAAGAGGCGGATGCCGGGCACGGGGTACAATGCTCGCCTGAGACGGTCGATGACGACCTGCGTCGAGACGTGGTCGCGCTCCTCCGGCGGCTTCAGGCTGATGAACATGGTGCCGCGGTTCGAGGTGGCGCCGCCGGGGCCCACGCCGCTGCCGACGGTCGAGCCGATGCCGGCCACGGCCGGATCCTGCATCACGATGTCGGCGAGGCGTTGCTGCAGGCCGAGCATCGACTGAAACGAGATGTCGGCCGAGGCGCGCGTCGCCCCGATCACGAAGCCGGAATCGTCGGTCGGGAAATAGCCTTTGGGGACCTTGATGTAGAGCGTCACCGTCAGAGCGATGGTGGCGAAGAACACCAGCAACGTCAGCAGCGGGAATTCCAGCGCGGTGCGCAGGGTGCGGGTATAGAAGGCGACGATGCGCGACAGTGAGCCCTCGATCAGGCGATCGAACAAGGTCGCGGTGCCGGACGTGGTCTGCCGGATGTAATGGGCGCAGATCATCGGCGTCACCGTGAGCGACACCAGCGTCGAGACCAGGATCGCGAAGGTCAGCGTCAGCGAGAATTCGCGGAGCAGCCGGCCGACGATGCCGTCCATGAAGATCAGCGGCGTGAACGCCGCGATCAGCGACAGGCTGATCGAGACCACGGTGAAGCCGATCTGCTTCGCGCCCTCCTGCGCCGCCCGGAACGGCCGCATGCCATGCTCGAGATTGCGGAACATGTTCTCGATCATGACGATGGCGTCGTCGACCACGAAGCCGACGGAGATCGCCAGCGCCATCAGCGACAGATTGTCGATCGAGAAGCCCGCAATCCACATGCCGGCACAGGTGCCGGCCAAGGCCAGCGGCACCGAGATGCCCGCCGCGATCGTCGGCGTCAGCCGCCGCAGGAACACGAACACCACGATCATGACGAGGAACGCGGTCGCCAGCAGGGTCCATTGCATGTCCAGGACGCTGGCGCGGATCGTGCCGGTGCGATCGACCAGCGTGGAGATCTCGACGCCGGCCGGGATCCACTGCTTCAGCGCGGGGATCAGCGCCTTGACCCTGTTGACGGTGTCGATGACGTTGGCATCGCCCTGCTTGGTGATCTGGATCAGCACCGCCGGCTGCTTGTTGAACCAGGCGATCGAGCGGGCGTTGCGGACGGAATCCTCGATGTCGGCGACGTCGGAGAGCCGGACGAAATGGCCGTTCGAGCTCTTGATGACGATATCGCGAAACTCTTTCGCCGTGCGCATCTGCCGATTGAGCGCCAGCGTCTCGCTCTGGCGCTCACCGTTGAAGATGCCGACGGGACCGAGCGGATTGGCGTTGATGATCGCGGTCCTGACGTCATCGGTGGCGATGCCCGCATTCGACAGCGCGACCGGATTGAGCTGCACCCGCACGGCCGGCTGATCGGCGCCGGAGACCGTGACGTCGCCGACACCAGGCACCTGTGATATGCGCTGGGCGATGACCGTATCGGCGACGTCGTAGATCGCGCTGGCCGACAGCGTCTTCGAGGTCAGCGCCAGCACGAAGACGGGCGCGCCGGCCGTGTTGGCTTTGCGAAAGCGTGGCAGTGTCGGCAGGTCGCTCGGCAGATCGATGAGCGAGGCGTTGATGGCTGCCTGCACGTCTCGGGCGGCCTTGTCGATGTTGCGGCCGATGTCGAACTGGAGCTGGATGTTGGTCGTGCCAAGCGAACTCGTGGACGTGATCTGGTTGATGCCGGCGATCTCCCCGAGCCGCCGCTCCAGCGGCGAGGCCACCGTCGCGGCCATCACGGACGGATCGGCGCCGGGCCGGCTGGCCGAGACGAAGATGGCGGGAAAGTCGACATTCGGGACCGAGGCGACGGGGAGGAACTCGTAGGCGACGACACCCAGCAGGAACAACCCGATCGACAGCAGCGTGGTCGCAACCGGGCGGCGGATGAAGGGCTCCGAGATCGACGCCATCACTGCATCCCCTCGGTCGCGCCCGCGACCGGCGGGCCGCCGGATTCGGCCGGCGGCAGCGCCTGCTCGAGGCGGCGGTTGATGCGGTCCAGTGCGAGGTAGATCACGGGCGTGGTGTAGAGCGTGAGCAGCTGGCTCAGCAGCAGGCCGCCGATGATGGAGATGCCGAGCGGGAAGCGCAACTCGGCGCCGGTACCGCTCTCGATCGCGAGCGGCAGCGCGCCGAACAGGGCCGCCAGCGTCGTCATCATGATCGGACGGAAGCGCAACAGACACGCCTGCACGATCGCCTCGTTCGGCGACATGCCCTGCCCGCGTTCGGCCTCGAGCGCGAAGTCGATCATCATGATCGCGTTCTTCTTGACGATACCCATCAGCAGGATGATGCCGATCAGGCCGATCACCGAGAGGTCTTGCCCGCACAGCACGAGGGCCAGGATGGCGCCGACGCCGGCCGAGGGCAGCGTCGACAGGATCGTGATCGGGTGGACGTAGCTCTCATAGAGCACACCCAACACGATGTAGATCGTGATGACGGCGGCGAGCAGCAGCCAGGGCTGGCCGGCGAGCGCCTTGGCGAACTCGGCGGCATCGCCGGCATAAACACCGACGATGCTGTTGGGCATGCCGATCCGGGTTTCGATCGTCTTCACGGCCTCGACGGCATCGCCGAGCGCCGCGCCCGGCGCGAGGTTGAAGCTGAGCGACACGGAGGGGAATTGCGCCTGGTGCGAGATCGCGAGCGGCGCCGTGGTGCGCTTCAGCGTCGCCACGGCTGACAACGGCACCTGGGCGCTCGGCGCGCCGACGGTAGAGCTCGCGGCGCCCGGCAGATAGAGCTTCGACAGGATCGAGGGATCGCGCTGGTACATCGGCAGCGCCTCCAGCACGACGCGGTACTGGTTGGCCTGGCCGTAGATGGTCGAGATCTGCCGCTGTGCAAACGCATCGTTCAGCGTGTCGGTAATTCCTTGCAGACTCACGCCGAGCTGACCGGCGCGGGTACGGTCGACATCGAGCTGTGCCCGCAGGCCGCCTTCCTGCGCCTCCGAGGAGACGTCGCGGAACAGCGGGTCGCGCCGCATCTCCGCCACCAGCTTGCTGGCCCATTCCGAGACCAGCGTCGCATCGGTGCCGGTCAGCGTGTACTGGTATTGCGAGCGGCTCGACTGGGTCGAGATCTGCACGTCCTGCACCGGCTGGAAATAGACGGTCATGCCGGGGATGCCTGACACCCTCTCCTTCAGGCGGATCACGACCGCCGCGACATCGTCACGCCGTTCACCGCGTGGTTTCAGGGTCATGACGAGGCGCCCGACATTGGTGGTCGGGTTGACCGAGCCGGCGCCGATGACTGAGACCACGCCGACCACATCGGGATCAGCCTTGATGGCAGCGGCGGCCTCGGCCTGCCGCTTCTGCATCTCCGCGAACGACACGTCGGGTCCGGCTTCCGTCACCGCCGTGATCGAGGCGGTGTCCTGAAGCGGCAGGAAGCCTTTTGGCGCGACGACATAGAGGACGAGGGTCGCAGCCAGCGTGGCGAAGGTCACGAGCAGTGTGGCGCGCTGACGCTCCAGCACCCACAAAAGCGTGCGGTGATAGAACTCGACGGTGCGGTCGATGAAGCGGCTGATCGCAGCGAGTCCAGGAACCGCCAGCTCCTCATGGGCGTGCTTGAGCAGCCGCGAGCACATCATCGGCGTCAGCGTCAGCGAAACCACCGCCGAGGTGACGACCGCGATGGTCAGCGTCAGCGCGAATTCGCGGAACATGCGCCCGACGAGGCCCGACATGAACAGAAGCGGGATGAAGACCGCGATCAGCGACACCGTCAGCGAGATCACGGTGAAGCCGATTTCGCTCGCGCCCTTGAGCGAGGCTTCCATCGCACTCTCGCCATTCTCCATGTGGCGGACGATGTTCTCGATCATGACGATGGCGTCGTCGACGACGAAGCCTGTGCCGATCGTGAGCGCCATCAGCGACAGATTGTCGAGGCTGAAGCCGGCAAAATACATGATGCCGAAGCTCGTGATCAGCGACAGCGGCAGTGCCACGCCCGCGATCAGCGTGGCGCGCAGCGAACGCAGGAACAACAGCACCACCAGGGTCACCAGCACGACGCTCAGGATCAGCGTGAACTGGACGTCATGGACCGAGGCACGAATGGTGACGGTGCGGTCGGAGACGATGGTGAGGTTCACGCCGGCCGGAATCGCGCGCTGCACCTTGGGGATCTCGGCGCGGATCTGGCTGACAACGTCGATGACGTTAGCGCCGGGCTGGCGCTGGATGTCGATGATGACGGCGGGCGTGCCCTGGTACCAGCCGCCGGTGCGGTCGTTCTCGAGACCGTCGACGATCTGCGCGACGTCGGCAATGGTGACGGGCGAGCCGTTGCGGTAGGCGATGATAACGGGCTTGTAGGCGTCCGCCGCGGCGATCTGGTCATTGGCCGCGATGATGTAGGATTGCTGCGCGCCGTCGAGCGAACCTTTCGGCCCCGAGACATTGGCATTGGCAATCGCGGTGCGCAGATCCTCCATGGCGATGCCATAGGCCGCGAGCCGCGCCAGGTCGGCCTGGATGCGCACGGCCGGCTTCAGCCCGCCGAGCACCGAGACGCGTCCGACACCGGAGATCTGGCTCAAGCGTTGCGCCAGAATGGTGTCGGCGATATCGCTCATCACCCGCAGCGAGATGGTGTCCGAGCGCAGCGCCAGCGTCATCACCGGCGCGTCCGCCGGGTTCACCTTGGCGTAGGTCGGCGGATAAGGCAGCGTCTTGGGCAGCACGCCGGCCGCCGCATTGATCGCAGCCTGAACGTCCTGGGTCGCGCCGTCGATGTCGCGGTTGAGGTCGAACTGGAGCGAGATCTGGCTGACGCCGAACGAGCTCGTCGAATTCATCGCCGACAGCGACGGGATCTGGCCAAGCTGCCGCTCCAGCGGCGCGGTGATCAGCGAGGCGATCACATCGGGGCTCGCACCCGGAAGCTGGGTCGTCACCTGCACGGTCGGGAAATCGACCTGCGGCAGCGCCGAGACAGGGAGCGCGAAGTAGCCGAGCGCGCCGCCGATCAGCAGCGCGATGCCGAGCAGCGAGGTTGCGATCGGTCGTCGGATGAAGGGTTCGGAGACACCCATGGGTTACGCCTGCCGCGTCAAGCGGCTGTTGTCGGGATCATGGCTGCTTGGCTCCACTTCCCGTTGCCCCCGGCCCCGGTGCTGGCCCGGTCTGTCCCTTCTGGTCGCCCTCGCTGCTCTTGCGCTTGGCGCGGAACTCGCCGTCTTTGCCCTGTCCGTCCTTCTGGCCTTCCTTGGCACCATCCTTCTTCTGAGCGTCCGGCCCGCGGGAGCGCTTGCGCGGGGCAAGATCGGCCGAGGGGGTCTGGTCGTCGCGGCCGACCGTCACCTTGGAGCCGTCGGACAAATTGGCAAAGCCCGTGGTGACGACCTTGTCGTTCGGCGACAGGCCGCTGGCGATGACGGCGTCATGCTCGTTCTGCTGCGTGACCGTCACGGGCTTGGCCGAGACGATGTTGTCCTCGCCGATGACATAGCTGAAGGTCCCGATCGGACCACGCTGCACCGCAGAGGTCGGCACCACCAGCGCCTGCGCCAAGGTCTCGACCTTAAGGCGGACATTGACGAACTGACCCGGCCAGAGCTGGTAATTGGCGTTAGGGAATTCCGCCTTGAGCCTGAGCGTGCCGGTGGTCTGGTCGACCTGGTTGTCGATGCCGGTGAGCTTGCCGGTATCGATCACCGTGATGCCGTCATTGCCGAACACGTCGACAGCGAGCGCACCCTTCGCCGCTGCGGCGTTGACGCGCATGATTTGCTGCTGCGGCAGGCTGAACCACACTGCGATCGGCTGCAACTGCGTGATGACGACAAGGCCCGTGGTGTCGGAGGCGTGGATGATGTTGCCCTGGTCGACCTGGCGTAGGCCGACGCGGCCCGAGAGCGGCGCCACGATCTTGGTGTAGCTCAGCGTCGCCGCCGCATTGTCGATCGCGGCCTGATCCGCCTTCACCAGCGCCTCAGTCTGCGCCACCAGGGCCCGCTGGGTGTCGGCCTGCTGCTTGGAGCCGGCATTGGTGGCGGCGAGCTGCTCGTAACGCGTAAGGTCAATGCGCTGATTGGCGAGTTGGGCCTGATCCTGCGCCTTCTTGGCCACAGCCTGATCGTACTGTGCCTGATAAATCGCCGGATCGATCTCGCCGAGCACGTCGCCCTTCTTGACGTCCTGACCTTCGGTGAAATTGACCGCGATCAGCTTGCCGTCCACCTGCGAGCGCACGGTCACGGTATTGAGCGCGCGGATCGCACCGACGCCGTCGAGATAGACAGGCACGTCTTGGACGCGCGGGCTCACCGCCAGCACGGGCACCGGCAGATCGGGCCGCTGGTTGCGGTTGTTCGCCTGCTGCTGATGCGTGACGGTCCAGCCGAGATAACCAAGGCCGCCGAGGATCGCGAGCGTGATCAGGGTCATGACCAGGCCGCGGCCGCGCGATTTTTTCGCCGTCCCCTCCTTCGCGCCTTGCTTCGTCTCCGGCTTAAAGAGCATTGACCGGTTTCTCCATCCTCGGCTCCCAACCGCCGCCGAGCGCCTGGTACAGGCTGACGATGGCGAGAAGCCGCGCGAGTTGGGCCTGCGACAGCGCGTCTTCCGCCTGGAACAGGGTCAGTTGGGTGTTGAGCACGGTCACGATGTCGGCAGTGCCGGCGCGCAATTGCTGCTCGGAGAGATCGAAGGCGCGGCGCGAGGCGGCGACGACATCGCGCTGCAATTGCAGCTTGATCGTGGTCTGCTTGATCGAGAACAGCGCGTTGTCGACATCGGCAAAGGCCTGGACGATGGTCTTGCGGTAGGTCTGCAGCAGTTCGTCCTGACGCGCCTTGGCAAGTTCGAAATTGCCGAGGATCCTGCCGCCGTCGAAGATCGGCTGCGTGGCACTGCCGACGAGCTGGAAGAAGGCGGCATGCGGCTGGAACAGCGAGACCAGCGCTGAGCTCTGATAGCCGCCATTGCCGGTCAGCTGGATCGTCGGAAAGAATTGAGCGCGGGCATTCCCGATGTTTGCGGTGGCCGAGGCGAGCTGCGCCTCCTGCCGGCGGATGTCCGGCCGCTGCGTCAGGATCTCGGACGGCAGGCCAGGCGTGACGCGCGGGATCGCGATCCGGTCCAGCGAGCCGCCGAGCACGCGCACACTCTCCGGCGGGCGCGATACCAACACAGCTAGCGCGTTGATGTTCTGGTCGAGCGTCTGGCGCAGTGGCGGCACCAAGGCCTTCTGGTTCGCGACCAGGCTCTCCTGCTGGGCGACGTCAAGATCGCTTCCGGTGCCGGCCTTACGCCGCTCCTTGACCGCATCGAGGATGCGTTGCGCGCTCGCGATGTTGCGCTGAGAGGTCCTGATGCGGTCCTGCGAGGCCAGTACCTGGAAATAGGCATTGGCGACGGCCGCCAGCGTCGTCAGCGCGACCGTGTCGCGATCGAAGCGGTTGGCGTTCGCCGTCTCCTCGGCCGTTTGCAGCGCATCGCGGTTCTGGCCCCAGAAGTCGAGCTGGTAGCTCGCGCTCAGCGAGGCCGAATAATTGACGACCTCGCGTCCGCCGATGGACAGGCCCGAGGCGCTCGAGCCCGAGGTACGTGAATAGGTTTCCGATCCAGCCGTGGACAGGCTCGGCAGCAGCGCCGCGCCCGCCTGCCGCGCCTGGGCGTCGGCCTGGACGATTCGCGCCACCGCAGCGGCGATGTCGAGGTTGACGGTCTGCGCCTCCTGCATCAGCTGCGTCAGCTCCGTGGAGCGGAAGCCGCGCCACCAATCCAGCGACGGCGGCGCATCCCCTTTGCCGGCGTATTTGTACTGCGTGGGAACATCGAGCGCGGGATCGGGAAGATCCTGCGTCAGCACGCAAGCGCCCGAACTGGCCGCGAGGCACAGCGCCGCAAGCCAGCGCGCCGCGTGCCGCGTCCTGGACGCAGACCCCGGAGACCGCCGCATGGCGATCGCAGGAACAATTTGTGTCACATCCACCCCCCGCCGGGCAGATCGAGCCGCCACCGCGAAGCCGGATTAACCGATTCGCGGCGGCACAGTCGGGGGGCGTTGGACGACTCGTTCACAGCTGTGATGCTTTCTGCGGAACCTGAGACCCATATTAGCCGGGCGCGGAACTGCGGGACAGTCCCGCAGGTGCGAGAGGCGTGTCGGAACGGACCGACGTCAGGACCGCGCAAATGCGAGATGTCCTTGTCTCGCAGTGGCTTCTTGCATTCCAGTGCCGTCCTGTCACGCGCTCAAGCTTACTAAGATTTCATGTGATATTGCCGCAACACCGGTGCGGCTCGATCCTTATCGGACTGCTCAACAGCACCCACGCGATTTCAGCTCCGTCTCGAGGTCGGGCGACTCTCACGAGATCGTCAATTGCCGAAAGCAAATGCGCCTCGCTCACGCAGATATGCTTTCAAGCTTCCGGACGCCTTCCACCCATCTCGGCATCGAGACATGCCGCCGAAGGCGAAGATTGTCGCGAGGACCGCCCACGACGATCGTTATCTTCCGTGCTCCGACGAAGATCGCCCATATTCTCCTACCGATATCCCGCCTCGCGGCCCAGCACATCATCGCCGGGTCTGTGCTCTCAAAAATATCCCTGCTGCGGCGGGGGCTTCGACCGGTTTCGCCGCAGCGCAAAAGCCTTCCCCTTTTGTCTTGCAAGCACTAGGTTCTGGCCAAGCTGATCAACCCCTTTGCCAGTGATTTCCCCCGATATGACCATCAAGAATGACGTTGTCGAAGCCATCGGCAACACCCCGCTCATCAAGCTCAAGCGCGCCTCGGAATTGACCGGCTGCACCATCCTGGGCAAGGCCGAGTTCATGAATCCCGGCCAGTCGGTGAAGGACCGGGCCGGCAAATGGATGATCCTGGAGGCCGAGAAGCGCGGCGAGCTGAAGCCCGGCGGGCTCGTGGTGGAGGCGACGGCCGGCAATACCGGCATCGGGCTTGCGGTCGTTGCGAGCGCGCGCGGCTATCGCACCCTGATCGTGATCCCTGAGACGCAGAGCCAGGAGAAGAAGGATTTCTTGAAGCTGTGCGGCGCCGAGCTGATCGAGGTGCCGGCCCTGCCCTATGCCAACCCCAACAGCTACCAGCATGTCGGCCGGCGCCTCGCCGACGAGCTGCGCAAGACCGAACCCAATGGCGTGCTCTTCGCCGACCAGTGGAACAATCTCGACAACGCCAAGGCGCATTACGAATCCACCGGACTCGAGATCTGGGAGCAGACCGGCGGCAAGGTCGACGGCTTCGTCTGCTCGGTCGGCAGCGGCGGCACGCTAGCCGGCGTCAGCCGCTATCTCAAAGAGAAGAACAAGAACATCCGCATCGCCTGCGCCGATCCGCACGGCGCCGGCATGTACGAATATTTCAGGACCGGCGATCCCAAGGCGACGCCGGGCGGCTCGATCACCGAGGGCATCGGCCTCAACCGCGCGACCGCGATCGTCGAGACGGCCAAGGTCGATGACGCCTATCTCATTCCCGACGCCGAAGCCGTCAGCGCGATCTACGAGCTGCTCCAGCACGAAGGCCTGTGCCTCGGCGGCTCGACCGGCATCAATATCGTCGGCGCGATACGCCTTGCGAAGCAGCTCGGGCCTGGCAAGACGATCGTCACCGTGCTCTGTGACTCCGGCAGCCGCTATCAGTCGAAGCTGTTCAACGCGGACTTCATGCGCGCCAAGAACCTTCCCGTGCCCGAGTGGCTGGAGAAGCGCAGCAACATCAAGCCGCCATTCGTCTGACTGCCGTAGGCTTCCTCACATCCGGAAAGCGCGCGCCCAACGGGCCTGCGCTGCCGGCTGTTTACGCGACCTCGCCGCCTCTAGAGGCCGAGGCACAATAGTCGCGCCAAAACTGGCGATAGCCCGCCTCGACCCTGCGCGTATAGATCTCGACATTGCCGGCCGGCGAGGCTGCGATCCGAGCCGGCAACTCCGCGCGCAACTTCGCCAGCTGCGCGGGCTGCGCCGCATATTTGCACGCGATTGCGGCGTAGCCCTCGTCGTCCTCGGCGACCCAGTCGTCGAGCCCGACGGCCGCCACGATGGCGCCACCGGCGCGCGACGAGGCGCCGTTGCCGAGCTTGGCGACGACCGGAACGCCCGCATAGAGGGATTCCCAGGTGCTGACGCCGCCATTTTGCGGGAACGTATCGAGGGAGATGTCGACCTGCGCGAACGCCAACAGGTGGTCGTGGCGTGGGGTCGAGCCCATGCAGATGACGTTCTCTTCGGCGATACCCTGCGCCACGAACCGCGCGATCAGATTGTCGCGCAGCAAGGAATCATCGAGCAAAGTATGCTTGATGATGATCTTCGATCCGGTCGCCTCGCGCATCACTTTCGCCCATACGCGGATTGCCTGGTCCGAGATCTTGTAGATGCGGTTGAACACGCCGAAGGTGACATGGCCGTTGCGGAGCATGGGAAGCTCCGAAGGCGGCACATCCAGGATGGGATCGGTCGTGATCAGGCACGGCAGATCGTGAACCTTTTCGGCGAGCAGATGGCGCGCCGATTGCGGAATGAAGACCGGATCGGCGAGCACGTAGTCCATGGTCTGAAGGCCCGTACCGGTCGCGTGGCCGAAGCCCGTGACCTGGATGGGAGCCGGCTTGCGGGCGAATACGGGCAGCCTGTTGCCGGTCGAATGCCCGGACACGTCGATCAGGATATCGACATTGTCGGCTTGGATACGATCGGCCAGCTCGTCGTCCGTAAGCTGCCAGGCGTCCACCCAGACGTCCGCCAACGACTTGAATTCGGCAGTCATCTCGTCTCGCAACGGCGAGCACGAATAGCAGACGATTTCGAATTTCGCGTGATCATGATGGCGCAGCACCGGCAGCAGGCCGAACGCCGCCGAATGGTACCAGAACTCGGCAGCGACATAACCGATCACGATCCGCCTGTCAGGATCGAGTTGCCGGGGTGAGAGCTTCCGTTGCGGCAACCTGGCGCCGATCGCGTCCCACCAATATTTTCGCGCGGCCTGCTGGACCGCGAAATCGGCGTCGGAAAGAAAGTCCAGAAAGTGGATCTTCCGCGCGATCAAGTCCGCATGGTCCGGTGCGATTGCCAGCGCGGCGTCGAGATGCTCGATCGCGGATGCGATCTCTCCCTGGTTTGCAAAACAGGCGCTCAGCAGCGTCATCGCGATCGCGGAGCGCGGATTTTCCTCGAGCAAGGTCTTGACGGCCGTAATCGCCTGCGCCGTGTTGCCCATGGCAAGCGCGACCTGGGCCTTTCCCTGCAAGGCCACCTCGAGCCTGGGCGAAAGCGCCAGCGCTGCATCAAAATCCGCTGCCGCCCGCTCCGAGCGCGACAGCTCAAGATGGAGCCGTCCGCGGTGTGCCAGAGCCTTCGCCGAATTGGGCCTGATCATCAGCGCCGCGCCGAGCGCAGCTTCTGCCTCATCGTAGTGCTTGAGCTCGATACTGACCACGCCTTTGCCGACGAGCGCTTCCACGTGCCGCGGCTGAAACACCAGCGCGCGCTCGAAACTTTGCTTGGCGCGGTCGAACTGGCGCAGCGTCAGCTCCGCCAAGCCACGATTGCAAAGCGCATCGGCATGGTCCGGCTTCAGCCGAATGGCGCGGTCGTACGCTTCGATGGCCTGTTCGGGCAGGTTCAGGTGGAGCAAGGTATTACCGAGGCTGGTCAGGGCCTGCGGAAAATTCGGCTTCAGCGCGATCGCCCTCTCCTGACATGCGCGGGCGGCCTCAAATTGCCCGAGACCGGAGTGTACGGTCGCGAGATTGTTATAGGCCTCATGCGAACGCGGCTCGAGCGCGATCGCGCGCGCGAGCAGCTGTTGCGCCTCCCCCAGGCGGCCGCCTTGATGCGCGCACAGGCCGAGCAGGTGCGTGGCGTCGAAATGATCGGGAACGGCTTGCAGGACCTGACGGCACAGCGCCTCGGTCTCCGCATATCGTCCCTGGCCATGAGCACTTGCCGCGGCAGAGATGATGGCGTCCGCCTGCTTCTTCAATTTCTTCTGCAATCGCGCGTTCTGGAACGCGCGCGCGCCGGCGCCGCTGCTCTGCAAGGTGTCTCTCCGGAGGATGGCCCGGAGCGAGTCTAGCTGATTCGCCGCCGGCGCCGTCCCGTCAGCTGGACCAGTAACGCCCCGGGGCGCAACCGACCTGCTTATGCCAGCTCGCCGCCTTCCGAGGCAGCGGCACAATAATCGCGCCAGAACTGGCGGTAACCGGCCTCGAGCTCACGCGTGTAGATCTCGACATTGCCGGCGGGCGAGGCCGCAATCTGAGCCGGCAACTGCGCGCGCAACTTCGCGAGATGATCGGGCTGCGTCGCAAATTTGCGCGCGATCTCGATATAGCCCTCGTCATCCTCGGCGACTCAGTCGCCGAGACCGACGGCGGCCACGATGGAGGCGCCGGCACGCGAGGATGCTCCGTTGCCGAGCTTGGCCACCACCGGAACACCCTTGTAGAGCGATTCCCAGGTGCTGATGCCGCCATTTTGCGGGAACGTATCGAGGGAAATATCGACCTTGGCAAAAGCCGCCAGGTGGTCGTTGCGCGAGGTAGTGCCCAGGCAGGTGATGTTCTCCTCGGCAACGCCCTGCGCCACGAAGCGCGCGACCAGGCTATCGCGCAGCAATTGGTCATCGAGCAAACCATGCTTGAGGATGATCTTCGATCCCGGCAGCTCTCGCATCAAGCGCGACCACACCCGGATCGCATCGTCCGATATCTTGTAGATGCGGTTGAACACGCCGAAGGTGACGTAGCCGTTGCGGAGCATCGGCAGCTCGGAAGGCGCCAGATCCGAGACGGGCTCCATCGTGATCAGGCACGGCAGATCGTGGATCTTTTCGGCAAACAAATGCCGAACCGATGGCGGAATGAAAATGGGATCCGCGAGCACATAGTCCATGGTCTGCATGCCGGTGCCCGTCGCGTGTCCGAAGCCGGTGGCCTGGATCGGGGCCGGCTTCCGCGCGAAGACCTGCAGCCTGTTACCGGTCGTGTGGCCCGAAACGTCGATGAGGATGTCGACATTGTCGGCCTGAATGCGATCGGCTAGTTCGTCGTCCGATAGCTGCCAGGCGTCGACCCAGACGTCCGCCATTTGCTTGAACTTGGCGGTGTACTCGTCCTCTCCCGGCCAAGAGTAGTAGCAGATGATTTCAAATCTGGCGTGATCATGATGGCGCAGCACCGGCAGCAAAGTGAGGCCCGCCGAGTGTTGCCGGAATTCGGCAGCGACATAGCCGACCACGATCCGCTTTTCCGGATTAAGCGGCCGCTTCGGCAGCTCCCTTCGCGGCAGCTTGGAGCCGATCAAGTCCCACCAGTCTCGTCGGACCGCCTGCTGGACCACGAAATCGGCCTCGGCACGGTAGTCCTGCAAGAAGATCTTGCCCCTGATGGCATCGCCATAGTCCGGTCGGATCGCCAGCGCACGATCGAGATATTCGATCGCGGCGTCCATGTCCCCCTGGTTCGAATAAGCGAAGCCCATCAGCGCCAGCCCCATCTCGGAGCGCGGATTTCGCTCGATCAAGGTCGTCGCGGCCGCCATCGCCTGCGCGGTCTTTCCCATGACGAGGCAGGCCTGCGCCTTGCCCCGGAGCGCCAGTTCGAGCTTGGGCGAAATTGCAAGCGCCGCCTCGAAATCCGCAAGCGCGGGCTCCAGGCGCTGCAGCTCGTAACTGAGGCGCCCGCGTTGGGCCAGGATCCTCGGCGCGCCGGGCTTGATCGCGAGCGCCATGGCAAACTTGGCTGCCGCCTCCTCGTGGTGCCGCAGCTCCATGCTGACCATGCCGCTGCCGACGATGGCCTCGGCGTGACGCGGCTGAAACAGCAGGGCGCGATCGAAACTTTCCTTGGCGCGAGTGACCTGTCCAAGCAAGATCTCGACCATGCCGCGATTGCAGAACGCATCGGCATAATCCGGCTTCAACTTGATGGCGCGTTCGTGCAGCTCGAGCGCCTGTCCGTACTGCCCCAAATGCATCAGCGTATTGCCGAGGTTGGTCAGCGCCACCACGAAATTCGGCTTCAGCGCGATAGCCTTCTCCTGGCACCGCCGCGCCTCTTCGTAATTGCCGAGGTCGAAATGCACGGTGGCGAGATTGTTATGGGCATCGTGCAGGCGCGGATCGAGCTCGATCACGCGCTCAAGCAATTGTTGCGCCTCCTCCAGGCGCCGGCCGTCATGCGCGCACATGCCGAACAGGTGCATGGCGTCGACATGATCCGGAATTGCTTTCAGGATCTCACGGCAGAGCGCCTCGGTTTCGGCAAATCTGCCCTGGCCATACGCGGTGGCCGCGGCGGAGAGGATGGCATCCGCCTGCTTCATCAATTTCTTCTGCAATCGCGCGTTCTGGAATGCGCGCGCGCCGCCGCTGCCCTGCAAGGTGTCTCTCCGGAGGATTGCCCGGAAAGAGTCTAACTGATTCGCGGCCGAGGCCGGCCGATCAGCTGGAGCGGGGATGCCCCCGGGATTTCCCGGGGCTCAGCGCAGGATCTGGCTCAGGAAAAGCTTGGTGCGGGCGTGCTGCGGGGCGGCGAAGAATTCTTTCGGCGTGTTGGCCTCGATGATCTGGCCGGCGTCCATGAACACGACGCGGTTGGCGACCTCGCGGGCAAAGCCCATCTCGTGGGTGACGACCAGCATGGTCATACCCTCCTCGGCGAGATCGACCATGGTGTCGAGCACCTCCTTGACCATTTCGGGGTCGAGCGCCGAGGTCGGCTCGTCGAACAGCATCACCTTCGGGTTCATGGTCAGCGCACGGGCGATCGCGACGCGCTGCTGCTGGCCGCCGGACATCTGGCCGGGAAACTTGTTGGCCTGGTGCGGGATCTTGACCCGCTCCAGGAATTTCATGGCGGCCTCCTCGGCATCCTTCTTGGGGATGTTGCGCACCCAGATCGGCGCCAGCGTGCAATTATCGAGGACCGTGAGATGCGGGAACAGATTGAAGCTCTGAAACACCATGCCGACTTCGCGTCGCACCGCATCGATATGCTTGAGGTTCGGACCGAGCTCGATGCCGTCGACGACGATCTCGCCCTCCTGGAATTCCTCGAGCGCGTTGATGCAGCGGATTAGCGTCGACTTGCCCGAGCCCGAGGGCCCGCAGATCACGATGCGCTCGCCCTTGTGAACCTCGAGGTCGATGTCGCGCAGGACGTGAAAGTCGCCGTACCATTTGTTGAGGCCGGAAATCTTGACGATGGGGTCGGACATGGTGAGCTCCATCAGTTGCGGCGGTGAGCGTTG
Organism: Bradyrhizobium sp. Rc2d; assembly: GCF_900099855.1. Taxonomy (NCBI): domain Bacteria; kingdom Pseudomonadati; phylum Pseudomonadota; class Alphaproteobacteria; order Hyphomicrobiales; family Nitrobacteraceae; genus Bradyrhizobium; species Bradyrhizobium sp. Rc2d. The sequence continues at coordinate 33,804 of NZ_FNCU01000042.1, forward strand.
AGGCGGTGCTCGACGAACAGCGAGTAGCGCGACATTCCAAAGCAGAAGATGAAATAGATGACGCCGGCAAAGGCAAAGCCGGTGAACGCGGTCGACGGCGTCGACCATTTCGGATCCGAGAACGAGGCGCGCAGCGAGCCGAGGAGATCGAACAGCGCCACGATCGAGACCAGCGAGGTGTCCTTGAACAGCGAGATGAAGCTGTTGACGAGGTTCGGAATGACGTGGCGCAGCGCCTGCGGCAGCACGATCAGCGAGGTCGTCTTCCACCAGGATAGCCCCAGGGCCGCGGCCGCCTCGCCCTGCCCGCGCGGAATCGCGGCCAAGCCGCCGCGGACGTTCTCGGCCTGATAGGCGCCCGTGAACAGCGCAATCCCGATCAGGGCGCGCACGAGCCCGTCGACGGTGAAATTCCCGGGCAGGAACAAAGGCAGCATATAAGTTGCGAAGAACAGCACGGTGATCAGCGGCACGCCGCGCCAGAACTCGATGAAGGCGATCGAGAAGATCCGGATCAGCGGAATGGTGGAACGGCGGCCGAGCGCCAGCGCGACACCGATCGGCAGCGAGGTGACGATGCCGGTGACGGAGACCACCAGCGTCACCAGAAGGCCACCCCAGAGATTGGTTGCGACAACCGGCAATCCCCCGCGGTCGAGGCCCATCAGCTTGATGACCATCGCGATGCCGATGAAGGCGGCGATGCTGGATGCCAGAGCCCGCCCGCCGGTGCGAACGCCGCCGCCAAGAACGAAGGCGATCAGGCAGACAATCGCGGCCGTGATGGCAAAATCGGCCCAGACCGGCTGCCCCGTCTCCTGAATCTGATCACGCAGCCAGGTGAACGGAAAGATCAGCCAGGAGATCGCCGTGCCGACCAGTACGATGAGGCTTCCGACGCCCCACAGCAGCGGTGCGATGGCGGACGTCTTGCTGAGATTGAGCAGCGCCTGCCCGGCGCCGATGAGGCTCTCGTCGAACAGTTGCAGCAGGCCGGCCGTCCAGCTCAGGCCCAATCCCTTGAGGCCGCCGCCGTGCAACAGGAAGAATGCCACCACCGGAAGGGCGATGAAGAACAGGCTGGCATTCAGCCCCTTCGCGGGCAGCCTGGGAATGAGCATCGGCGCCAGCAGGACCACCGCCAAGACGAACGTGAGATTGACCCGCCAGCGCTCGGCCTCGGGATAGAAGCCATAGATCAGTTGCGGCAGCTTGGCCTGGATGTAGGGCCAGCAGGCGCCGACCGCAAAACCAGCGTTCTCGGCAAGGCAGGCCGTGCGATCCTTGCCGGTCCAGACCGCATCGACCATCAGGAACTTGACCGAGGGAACGATGGTGAACCAGAGCAGCAAGGCGCCCACGATCGTGAGCAGGATGTTGGTCGGCGAGTTGAACAGGCGGGTGCGCAGCACGCCGATGAAGCCCGTGGTCTTGACCGGCGCGGGACGCTCGGCGACCAGGTCCCGACGAACGAAGGCGGACGTCGCAATATCGCTCATGCGCCGAGGCTCCGGCTGACGCGCCAACCGTAGACGCTCATGATCGCGCTGGTGACGAGGGAGATCAGGAGGTAGACGCCCATCGTCATGGCGATGATCTCGATCGCCTGGCCGGTCTGGCTCAGCGAGGTGCCGGCGAATACCGACACCAGGTCAGGATAGCCGATCGCGACCGCCAGCGAGGAATTTTTCGTGAGGTTGAGGTATTGGTTGGTCAGCGGCGGCACGATGACGCGCATGGCCTGCGGCACGACGATCAGACGGAGCGTGGCGCCGCGGCTCAGGCCCAGCGAGGACCCCGCCTCCATCTGCCCCTTGTGGACGGACAGGATGCCGGCGCGCACGATCTCGGCGATGAAGGCGGCGGTATAGGTCGATAGCGCCAAGGTCAGCGCCACGAACTCCGGGATGATGCGCGAGCCGCCGGCGAAATTGAACCCTTTGAGCTGCGGCAACTCGACGGTGAAAGGTAAACCGAACACCAAGATGGTGGCGAGCGGCAGCCCGAACAATAGACCCAGCACGTAGGGCCAGATCCGGATCATCCGCCCTTCCTGAAACAGCGCGCGCCGCGCATAGATGCGCAAGGCCAGCGCCGCGACGATGCCGAGCGCCAGCATCGCCAGGAACGGCTCGAGACCGCTCTCGCCGATCGGGCTGGGAACCACGAGGCCGCGATTGCTGAGGAAGGCAATGCCGAGCAGCGAAATGCTTTGCCGCGGATTGGGCAACGCCGCCAGCACCGCGAGGTACCAGAACAGGATCTGGAATAGCAGCGGCAGGTTGCGGATGATCTCGACATAGATCTCGCCGACGCGCGACAAGAGCCAGTTCGGCGACAGCCGGCACAGCGCGACGATGAAGCCGATCACGGTGGCGAAGACGATGCCGACCACCGAGACCACGAGCGTGTTCAGGAGCCCGACCACGAACACGCGCAGGAACGTGTCCGAGCCGGTGTAGGGAATCAGGGTCTGATTGACGTCGAAGCCGGCATTGTTGCGGAGGAAGCCGAAGCCGGCGGCGATGTGCTGGTTTTCGAGGTTGGCGCGGGCGTTGGAGACGATCTCATAGCCGATCCAGCCCAGGATCGCCGCGAAGGCAAACTGGACGGCAATGCCGTTCCAGCCTGCCTTGCCGCCCAGCACGCGCCTGATCTTCAGCGCGATCTGGGGCGGCGGTTTACGGGCCTCGGTGCTCATCGCCGCGAGCTGCGGATCAGGGTGATCAGCGGATCGGCGGCGCGTACTGGAGACCGCCCTTGTTCCAGAGATTGTTGAGCCCGCGATTGATGGCCAGCGGCGAGCCCGAGCCGACGTTGCGGTCGAACACCTCGCCGTAATTGCCGACCGCCTTCACGATCCGCACCACCCAGTCCTTGGTCAGGCCGAGCTGTTCGCCGAAATTACCGTCGCTGCCGAGCACTCGCTTCAGCTCCGGGCTTTCCAGCTTCGCCTTCTCGTCGACGTTCTTCGAGGTCACGCCGAGCTCTTCAGCCGTGATCATCGCAAACAGCGTCCATTTCACGATGTCGAACCACTGGTCGTCGCCGTGGCGCACCATCGGCCCGAGCGGCTCCTTCGAGATGATTTCGGGGAGCACCATATGGTCATTGGGATTGGCGAGCTTGAGGCGGTTGGCGTACAGGCCCGACTGGTCGGTGGTGAAGACGTCGCAGCGGCCGGCTTCATAGGCCTTGACCGTTTCGTCATTGGTGCCGAACGCGATCACCTCGTACTTCATGTTGTTGGCCTTGAAGTAGTCGGCGAGATTTTGCTCGGTGGTGGTGCCGGTCTGCACGCAGACCGATGCGCTGTTGAGCTCGAGCGCCGAATTTACCTTGAGGGACTTCTTCACCATGAAGCCCTGCCCGTCATAATAGGTCACGCCGGTGAAGTTGGCGCCGAGCGAGGTGTCGCGCGAGATGGTCCAGGTGGTGTTGCGCGAGAGCACGTCGATCTCGCCGGATTGCAGGGCCGTGAAGCGGTCCTTGGCGGACAGCGGCACGTACTTGACCTTGGTCGGATCGTTGAAGATCGCCCCGGCGATGGCGCGGCAGACGTCGACGTCGAGCCCGGTCCAGTTGCCCTTGTCGTCGGGCGATGAGAAGCCCGGCAGGCCCTGGCTGACGCCGCAGGACAGCATGCCCCGGTCCTTGACGGTCTTGAGCGTTTGCGCATCGGCGGCCTGCGCGGTGAGGCCGGCGGCGAGAGCCAGAGTGAGAGCCAGGGTTACGCGTTTCATGGGCTTTGGGCCTTTCAAAATCGTCTCAAGGTCGGGAACGTTGTCTTTGGGGTCATCTCTGCCAGGGCTAATCGTACCAAGACTAGCCTTGCAAGACTCATGCTGGCAAACACTAGCCGAACACCCGCCGCTCCCGGGAGGCCATACCTTCATCCCCACCGAAAGGCGCCCGCCGTTATGGCTGTGGCGCAAAAGTCCGGTCAGGCGATGGATCGAAGGTCGCGGCAGGCCCCTCAACATGCGGCGACTGAATAGCACCTGCGCATCACAGAACGACTGGCGTGCCGGGTCAAGGGGTTGACGGGACTCTTCTGTGTTCTGTTATTAACGACTGCGGCCTTTCGGCCAGCCCGCGGGCGCGACGCGCCCGCTGCAAACGCGGTTTTGAAAGCAGACGCATGGATTCCTCGCACCCCTCCCAGCAGCAGGCCGAGACCCGGCTGGTCACCTCCGGCCGCGACACCAAGGCGCAGAAGGGGTTCGTCAATCCGCCGGTATTTCACGGCTCGACCGTGCTCTATCCGACCGCCGAGGACCTGCACGCCCATCGCGGCGAGTTCACGTATGGCCGCCACGGTTCCCCCACCACGAAGGCCTTCCAGGAGACGCTGATGGCGCTGGAGGGGCCGCAATGCGCCGGCGTCGGCATCGTGCCGTCGGGACTGTCGGCGATCTCGACCACCCTGCTCTCGGTGCTGAAGGCCGGCGACCATCTCCTGGTCTGCGACAACGTCTATCGGCCCTCGCGCAATTTCTGCAACGGCATGCTCACCCGCTATGGCATCGAGACCACCTATTTCGATCCGCTGATCGGCGCCGGCATCGACAAGCTGTTCAAGCCCAACACCCGTGCCGTCCTGGTGGAGGCGCCAGGCTCGCAGTCGTTCGAGATGCCCGACATCCGCGCCATCGCCGAGGTCGCCCATGGTCGCGGCGCGCTCGTCATCGACGACAACACCTGGGCGACGCCGCTCTACCACCGCTCGCTCGAACAGGGCGTCGACATCAGCATGCAGGCGGCCACCAAATATATCGGTGGCCATTCCGACATCATGTTCGGCACCATCTCGGCCAACGCCAAGGCTTGGCCGATGGTCGCCGAAGGCATCCGCCTGCTCGGCGTCTGCGCCGGCCCCGACGACGTCTTCCTGGCGCTGCGCGGTCTGCGCACCCTGTCGGTGCGGCTGGCGCAGCATCATCGTTCGGGGCTCGACATGGCGCGCTGGCTCGCTGCCAGACCGGAGGTTGCGCGCGTGCTGCATCCGGCACTGGAAACCGATCCCGGCCATGCGATCTGGAAGCGTGACTTCACCGGCGCCTCCGGATTGTTCAGCATCGTGCTGAAGCCGGCGCCGCAGAAGGCGGTCGACACCATGCTCGACACGCTCAAGCTGTTCGGCATGGGCTTCTCCTGGGGCGGCTTCGAGAGCCTCGTGATTCCCTTCGATTGCGACAGCTACCGCACCGCGACCAAATGGGCGCCGGGCGGCCCGACTCTGCGCCTGCACATCGGGCTCGAGAGCGTCGACGACCTCAAGGCCGATCTCGACCGCGGCTTCGCTGCTCTCAAGGCGGCAATGTGAGCCTGCTCACAGGGCATCGTGCGCGAGGATGCGGCATCGCGCCGGCGGACGCGCAATCGCGCGCCGCGGGAACGTGCACGCGCGGTAAACGTTAACGGCGACGCGCCAACAAATGATTTGATCCGCTGCCGTTTGGCGCTAGCCTCACCAATCGACTCCAATCCGGACACGGAGCATGGGAACGTTGGTTCTGCTTGATCTCATGGGCGGCGTTGCGCTGTTGTTGTGGGGCCTGCACATGGTCCACAGCGGGATCTTGCGCGCCTTCGGTCCCGACCTGCGGCGCCTGCTCAGCAAGGCGCTGAGCAACCGCGTCAGCGCCTTCGCCGCCGGCCTCGGGCTCACCGCCCTGCTCCAGAGCAGCACGGCGACCGCCCTGATCACCAGCTCGTTCGCCGCCGAGGGCCTCGTCAGCCTCGCCGCCGCGCTCGCCATCATGCTCGGGGCCAATGTCGGCACGACGCTGATCGTCCAGGTGCTGTCGTTCAACATCGCAGCCGTTGCGCCGGTACTGTTCGTGCTCGGCCTCGTCGCCTTCCGCTCCGGTCCGCGATCGCGGATCAAGGACATCGGCCGCGTCTGCATTGGCCTCGGCCTGATGCTGCTCTCGCTGCACATCCTGCTCGACACGCTGGCGCCGGCGGAGAACGCGCCCGGCGTCCGCGTCGTGATGTCGGCCATAACAGGCGATCCCATTCTGTGCATCGTCATCGCGGCTCTCATCACCTGGGCGGTGCATTCGAGCGTCGCCAGCGTCCTGCTGATCATGTCGCTGGCCTATTCGCAGTTCGTGACGCCTTATGCTGCCCTCGCACTGGTGCTCGGGGCCAATCTCGGCAGCGCCATCAATCCCGTGTTCGAGGGCGCCAGGCGCGACGATCCCGCGAGCTACCGCCTGCCGGTCGGCAATTTCGTCAACCGCGTGATCGGGATTGCCCTGGTCCTGCCCTTCCTGGGCGTGATCGCCGAGCACATGCACGCCTGGCAGCCCGATCTCGCCCGGATGACAGCCGCCTTCCACATCGCCTTCAACGTCGGCACCGCCGTCCTCTTCATCGGCCTGCTCGATATCATGTCGCGCCTGTTGACCCGGCTGCTGCCCGATCGCGTCAAGGAGGCGGATCCGGCCCGCCCGCGCTATCTCGACGAGACCGCGCTGGAGACGCCGTCACTGGCGCTCGCCGACGCCGCCCGCGAAACCTTGCGCATGGGCGACCTCGTCGAGGTCATGCTGCGCAAGGTGATGGCCGCGATGATGACCGGCGACCGCGCGCTGGTCGACCAGGTCTCGAAAACGGACAATCTCGTCGACGGTCTCGACGAGGCCATCAAGCTCTACGTGACGAAACTCATGCGGGGCAGCCTCGATGAGAGCGAAGGACGGCGCGCGATGGAGATCATCTCCTTCGCCATCAACCTCGAGCATATCGGCGATATCATCGACAAGAGCCTGAGCGAGCTCGCCACCAAGAAGATCAAACGGCGCTTCCAGTTCTCGGCCGAGGGGGCCGACGAGCTCGCCGCTTTCCACAAGCGCACGATGGATTCGCTGCGCATCGCCTTCGGCGTCTTCATGTCGGGTGACGCCAATGAGGCGCGCAAGCTGCTGGTGGAGAAGACGGCGCTGCGCAATACCGAGCTTGCCGCCGTCGAGCGACATCTGGATCGGCTGCGCGAGGGCCGCCCCGAGACCATCGAGACCACGTCGCTGCATCTGGACGTGCTGCGCGATCTGCGCCGCATCCACTCGCATATCTGCTCGGTCGCCTACCCCGTGCTGGACGCGGCCGGCGAACCCTATCGCCGGCACGAGGCCGATCAAGCCGCCCTGGCCGCGTCAGGCGCGGCGTCGGCGTTGCCGCGCTAATCCAGCGCGAACGAGAACCGCGCCTCCCAAAAGCAGCAGGCCGGCGACGCACAGCAGGGTCGGACTGATCCATAGCGTCAGGAACGATACGAGCTGCGCCTCTTCCGGCCGCCGGGGGTCGTAGGCAATCTTGCCCCGCTCGCCGTCGGAATAGGGCTGATCGGTCGATCCTGACGAGGAGGTGAACGTCATCGAGCGGCCGTCGGCCGTCTGGAATCGGAACGTCGGATAGAGGAATGTTCCTCCGTAATTTCCGCCGCGTCGCGCGACCGCCCCCACAAAACGCACGTCCGTCTGCTCGGCCCGCGCGAGGAATGCGATCGTGCTGCCGAGTTCGCGAACGCCGAGCGAGAGCAGCAGCAGGCCGGCCCCAACGACTGACACGAACAGAACAGTCGATAATTTGCGCATGCCGATCGGGGAGTTGGAGGGCCCGGGGCGCTGAGCTCCCCGGTCAGCGGTCCAGCGTCTTCGAGGCGCTGCCGCGGTTCTTCACGATCAGCATGATGTTGCGGATATAGATGATGGTCGCGAGCGCCTGTCCGAGGATGATGACCGGCTCGCGCTTGACGACGCCGTAGACCAGCGTCATCAGCCCGCCGCCCATGGAGCAGAACCAGAACGCCATCGGCACCACGCTGTTGCCGGCGCGTTCGCTCGCGATCCACTGCACCAGAAAGCGCGCGGTGAAGAACAATTGCGCGACGAGGCCGAAGGCGAGCCAGAAATCGAACTTGGCGACGAAGACGTCGTAGAGATAGTTGCTCAGCGCCTGACCGTATTGGATGATCATGCGTTCACCTCGGTCACATCTGGCGTCGTCTTCTTGCGGCGGATCAGCCACCACACGCCGGCGAGATCCATGATGCCGATCCATAGCCGGTCGAAGAAGCCATAATTCGACACGCCGGAACGGCGCGGCCGGTCGATCACGTCGACATAGGCAATGTCGTAGCCTTCGCGGCGGACCAGCGCCGGCAGGAAGCGATGCAGCCCGTCGAAATAGGGCAGCATCAGGAACACGTCGCGCCGGAACGCCTTCAGGCCGCAGCCGGTGTCGCGCGTGCCATCCTTCAGGATCGCGTTGCGAACGCCGTTCGCCACGCGCGACTGAAACTTCTTGAAGCCGGTATCCTTGCGCCCGATCCGCTGGCCGGCGGCGAGTCCGACGCGCCCTGCTCCCTTCTCGACCGCCGCGATCAGGTCCGGCAGGAATGCCGGATTGTTCTGTCCGTCGCCGTCGAGCGTGGCAACGATCACCCCGCGCGCCGCACGCACACCACTGCGCACGGCTGCCGATTGGCCGCCCGATCTCGCATGGCGGAGCTGACGCAGATTGCCCCGCTGCTTCATGATGCCGGCAAGCCGCTCGCCGGTCGCATCCGTCGAGCCGTCGTTGACGTAAATGATCTCATAGGCCCAGCGGCCATCGAGCGCCGCCGTGATCTCCTCGATCAAGGGCGCGATGTTGTCGGCTTCGTTGCGCACGGGAACGACGATGGAAACCGATGGCTGGGACGTCGACAAATCAAGGCTCGTGGTTGGAATTGGCCTGCCTCTAAGGAACCGGCATCCCGGCAGGCAGCCGCTTTTATGGGGCGGATGCCCCGTGGGCAACCCTTTTGAGACGGCTCGATACCGCTCCGGGAAGAGGCACGATCGTGCCGTCGGCGCGGATGGCAAAGCCCAGCCTTCGAGCCGCGAACCAATAGCGGACGGTCAAGGCGCCGACCGTGCCGACCATGGCGCCGGCCACGACGTCGCTGGGGTGATGCGCGAGCAGCACCAAGCGCGTCAAGAGGATCACGATTGCGTAAGTGAACATGAACACGCGCAGGCGCGGCCACAATGCTGACACTGCAAACGCCAAGGCGAACGCTGCCACTGCATGGCCCGACGGCAGGCTGGCGTAGGCCCCCGTCCCCTCGAACGGGATGAAGTTGAACGGATTGGCCTGTCCGCCGACGAACGGACGTCCGCGTCCGATGAGATATTTCAGGATCTCGGCGACCAACGCTGATACGGCAACCGACAGAAACATGAATTGCAGCCGCGTGCCGAGGCCAAGCAGCAGCGCGCGGCGTGTCCCGTGCAGCCCTGCCGCAACGAATGCCAGAGCCACGAGCGCAGCCCCCAGCACCGACAGCACATACTCGTCCTTGCCGAAATCGGTGAGGATGCGGATTGGCCACAGGCTTGGCGTGCCCCGCGCCGGCATCAGCTGGATCTCGGTCAGATCGAACGCGACCATCAGCACGATGACCAGGGCTGCGCCCGCTGCACTGATCCAGAGCGAATGCCGCGCCAGCCTCCGTGCGGCCTCGGCGCGGCGCGAATGCGAGGGCGTGCGCACGAGTTGCGCCAGCGCATGCCAGGACACGGCGAGCAATTGCGCGGGATAGCCTGCGCGCGGCCCAATGTCGTTCGGGGCCCGCATCCTATTCGGTGCCTTCCGAGCGGAAGATCGAGATCGCGATCGCGCGCCCTTGCGAGAAATTATAGCCCTCGATGCGCGTACCGACCTTGTAGCGCAGCCCGATCGCCTCGGCGCGCTGCACGAAGCTACGCTCGGAGCGTTGCTCGATCAGCGCGAAGCGACAGCTGCCCTGCCGCAAGAAGTCGGCCGCGCCCGAGCCGTCGGTGAGCAGCGTCTGCGTGCCCGTCAGGAAGACGAGGCTCGGTTCGTGATAGCCGGCAGCAGCCGCCTTCGGTCCGACGCAGGTGACGTTGCGAAGCGCGCGCGCGATCTCAATGCTCGGAAACAGCGGGGTCAGCGACGGCAGCACGATGCCGTAGACTGTCACCGCCAGCATCAGCGCGGCGACCAGCGCGTTCAGCAGCGAGCGCTCGGCGCGATTGTTGTCGTAGAGCCACCAGGCGAACAGGCCGAAGATCAGCGATGCCGCGATGAACGGCCAGGCCACGAAGGCCGGCTGGCGCGTCAGCATCACCGCGCCGACCACGGCGATGATCGAGGCGGCCGCGGGGATCGCGAACCACCAGGCCGAGCCGCGCATCAGCCAGGACCGCGACAGTACACGCCGCTCCACCGCCCCCGCGGTGAGGATCGCGATCGCGGGGTACAGCGGTAGCACATAGTGCGGCAGCTTGGTCAGCACGGCCTCGAACACGATCCACGACGGGACCAGCCAGGCCAGCAGGAACTGTGCGCCGGGCTCGCGTCGCGCCCGCCACACCGCGGGCGCCGCCATCGCCGCGAGCGGCGCGCCGGGCCAGAAGGTGATCCAGAACAGCGCGAGGTACAGACCGGGCGGCGCGCCGTGGGATTCCTGGGCGCCGATCTTGCTCAGCATGTCGCCGCCGACGGAATCGGCGAAGAAGGCATCGCCCGCGCGCCAGAAGATCGCGACGAACCAGGGCAGCACCAGCACCAGCATCCACATCAGGCCCCACACCGGGCGCAGCCGCCACAGCCAGGAGGCGTCGCGGTCCTGGATCGCGAGCGCCACGATGGTCAGGCCGGCAAACATCAGGATCAGCGGACCCTTGATCAGGATGCCGACGGCAAGCGCGCTCCAGAAGATCGCCGGCCAGCTCCAGGGCGGATGGGTCTCATCTTCCGCTCGCTGCCAGGACAGATAGGCCCGCGCCATCGCGCCCATCGCGGCGACCACGCAGAACAGCAGCATCGCATCGGTCTTGGCGAGACGCGCCTCGACACCGAGCAGCACCGAGGCGCACATCATCAGCGCCGCCAGCACCGCGGCGCGCCGCGTGACGAAACCAAGCGCGGCCCAATAGGTCATGAGCACGGCACCGATCGCTCCCAACAGCGATGGCAGCCGGTAGACCCAGATGCGCAATTCGGCCTTCGGCAGCTTGAGCGCCGCAGCGGTTTCGACCGCGGCCGATTGCAGCCAGTAGATGCCGACCGGCTTCTTGTAGCGGACATCCTCCTGGAAGCGGATGTCGACATAGTCGCCGCTCTCGACCATCTGCTTGGTGGCCTGGGCAAAGCGCGCTTCGTCGCGGTCGATCGGCGGGATGGTGAAGAAGCCCGGCAGGAATAGCAGCAGCGCGCACAGCACCAGGAAGCCGACCGCACGGGCGTGGCTGGCCGTGACGATGTCGAGCATGCGCACGAGCCCGCTGCCTGGATTGACGGGCGATTTCGGCTCGCGGGGGGCTCCAAAACGGGGAGTTGGGTAGGTCTCGGCCATTGGTTCCGCTTACGCTGAAACCGCCATCGCCACAACCGCTTAAGCCGGGCTCATTGAATTCGAATGACAACTGTGTCCGCCGCGCCCGTGGCATCGATCACGGTGAGCCGCGCAAAGCCCGGGCCGGGCGGATCGATCAGCCGCTGGCGACGGCCGTCGATCTCGCCGAGTGCGGTTCCATTAACCATGACGGTCATGGGCAGAACGCCGCCGGCGACTTTGACCGGCATGGCTGCGCTCTCCCGACCACCCGATCGATCGACGTCGATCCGCGAGCCGTTGAGCGGAAACTGAATGTGCAGCGCCTGTTCGCCGCCGGTGCGCACCAGTTCCCCCACTGGACGGAACCGCTTTAGCGGCAGCGGCAGCTTGCTGTTGCTGGCCACCAAGGTTCCTCTCGGCGGCTTCGGCATTGGAGCCAGAGTCTTGCCGGTCCGGGCGAAGGCGTCGAACAGGATCGGTGCGGCAGCGACGCGCCCGATCAGGCCGGGAACCGGCGCACCGTCGGGCCGGCCGACCCAGACGCCGATGGTCATGCGACCGTCGAAGCCCACCGACCAGGCATCGCGATAGCCGTAGGAGGTGCCGGTCTTGAAGGCGATACGGTTATGGGCGGCATTCTCCGGGGGCGGCGTGCCCAAGAGCACGTTGCCGACCTGCCAGGCCGCAACCTGATCCAGCAGCCGCAACGGCTCACGGTCATCCCTGTCAACGATGATCTCGCGCAGCGGCTTGGTGGTGCCGAGCCGGGCGAAACCCGTATAGAGCTGGACGAGGTCCTGGAGCGTGACGCCGACGCCGCCGAGACCCATGGCGAGCCCCGGCGCCTCGTCCTTGGGCAACACGAGATTGCCGCCAGCCTGCCGCAACCGGGAGGCCAGCCGGCTGGAGCCGACGCGATCGAGCAGCACGATGGCGGGCACGTTCAGCGACAATTGCAGCGCCTTCCTCACCGGCACCGTACCCTGGAACGTCATGTCGAAATTTTCCGGCGCGTAGGAGCCGAAGCGGACCGGCCGGTCGTCGATCAGGCTCTCCGGATGGACGAAGCCATCCTCGAAGGCGAGCCCGTAGATGAAGGGTTTCAGCGTCGAGCCCGGCGAGCGGATGGCGCGGGTCATGTCGACCTGCCCTGCCCGGCTCTCGTCGAAATAATCGGCCGAGCCGACGCGGGCGAGCACGTCGCCGCTCTCATTGTCGACCACGATGATGCCGACCGAGATATTGGGCCCGAGCGCAATGGCACGATCACGCGCCAGCGGCTCCAGCACCTTCTGCAAGTTCGCATCCAGCGTCAGCTTGATGACCGGCGTGTCCTTCACGATCGAAAGCGCGGTGTCGGAGGCATGGGGCGCCAGGATCGGCATCGGCTTGCGCAGCTTCGGAATGGCAACGGCCTTGGCCTGCTTCGCATCTTCAGCGCTGACCTGATGCTCGGAGACCATGCGGTCGAGCACGCGGTCGCGCGCGATGCGGGCTGCCTCGGGATGGCGATCAAGCCGGCGCGTCTCCGGCGATTGCGGCAGAGCCACCAGCAGCGCGGCCTCTGCCAATGACAGCCGCTTCGGCTCCTTGCCGAGATAGGCGATCGAGGCGGCCCGGATGCCTTCGAGATTGCCGCCGTAAGGGGCGAGCGCGAGATAGAGATCGAGGATCTGCTCCTTGCTCAAGCTTCGCTCGATCTCGATGGCCCGCACCATCTGCCGCAGCTTGGCATAAAGCGAACGCTGTCGCCGCGGCTCCATCAGCCGCGCAAGCTGCATGCTGATGGTCGAGCCGCCCGACACGATGTGGCCGCGCGTTGCAAGCTGCAATGCGGCCCGGCCCAACGCCAGCGGGTCGATGCCGTCATGGGCGTAGAAGCTCTGGTCCTCATAGGCGAGCAGCAGTTTTAGATAGGTCGGATCGACGTTCGTCTTGGCATCGACCGGCAGCCGCCACCGCCCATCCGCCATGGCATAGGCGCGCAGCAGCTTGCCATTGCGGTCGACGATGGTGGTGGAGACCTGCCGCGCCTCGTCGAGCGGCAAAGGACCGAGGGAATAGACCCAGGCGACGAACCCGACGATGGTGAGGATGAAGGCAAAGGCGACGGCCGACAGGGCACGCATGACGCCGCCTCGCCCTGCTCTACCGCCGCCCTTGCTGACTTCGTTCATCCCATTCTCACTCACTTCGCCGCACGCACCTCGACCGTGCCCGTGCCCGTGCGGCCGTAGCGCGAGGGATTATACATGTCCTCGACATAGGCCTGCGGCAGCACGTATTTGCCGGGCGAGACCGCGCGCACGACATAGGCGACGGTGAAGACCGATTTGGAATCCGAGGCCCGGTCGACCGCCGCGGTGAAGCGGTCGTCGCGGAATTCGGTGTCTTCAGGCTCCTCGCCATCCTCGATCCAGTCCAGCGTGCCGCTGTCGCCGGACGAGACCAGCTTCGGATTGTCGATCTCGAGGCCCGCCGGCAGATAGTCGGATACCATGATGTGGCCGTACTCCGGCTTCGCCTCAGTGATCTTCAGCACCACCGCAAAGCGCTGGTTCTGCTTAACCTTGCTGATGTCGGCGGGCTTGCCGTCGAGCGTGAAGTAATTGCGCTCGATCTTGAAGCCGTTCGCCGCCGCCGGCTCCGGCGTGACTGGCGAGCCCGACACCGAGACCACCGCCTGCACCGGCGCGTCGCCGGTGTTGGTGATCTTCAGCGGCTTGCCCTCCAGCGTCGCGGCCTTGTAGCTGCGATAGAGCGCGGTCTTGACCGGCTGGCCGTCCACTTCCATGGACAAGTTCTCCTTGGCCAGCGCCCGCGCCGCCAGCACCAGCCAAGCATTCTCCTGCGTGGAGGTGTAGGGCGTGAGCCCGCGCGCGGTCTCGACCCGCGATACCGCCTGCGTCAGCGTTGCCTTCGGCGCGTTGCCTTCACTGGCGAGCGAAACCAGCGCCGCGGCATCACGGAGCTGCGAGCCATAGTCGGTGCGGCCAAACTCCAGCACGGGTTTCGGCGCGAGGCTGTCGAGCGCGGCACCATAGACCCGCTCGGCGCGATTGCGGTCGCCGACCAGCGCCAGCGCCGCCGCAAGCTGCGACTTCGCGATTGGGGTTGCGAGGTTGCCGAGCTTAGTATCGGCGAGATAGCGGAGGTCGCCGATGGGAACCGCGCCATTGCGTGCGAGCACGTAGAGGCCATAGGCGAGCTCGCGGCCACCGTCCTTCTCCGGCTCGTTGGCATTGACGACGGAGTTGCGGATGCGGTCGAGCGCGTTCTTGAACAGCACATCCGGCACCGCAAAGCCCTTTTCGCGGGCGCGGGTCAGGAAGTCCGTCACATAGGCATCCAACCAGGCATCGTCACCGCCCGCCAACCACAGGCCGAACGAGCCGTTGGAGCCTTGCCGCGCCAAGAGCCGCTCGATCGCGTCGCGGATGCGTTGGTCAACCTCGGTGTCCATGGCGAGATGCGCGCCGGCGGCGAGATCGTTGACGTAGAGCAGCGGCATCGCGCGGCTCGTGATCTGCTCCGAGCAACCATAGGGATAGCGGTCGAGCGCTTTCAGGATCGTCGCGGCATCGAGCGCGGTTGACAGGCTCGCCGAGACCGAGACGCTGCCGGTGCCCGGCACAAGGTCGGAGAACATGTCCGGCGTCAGCGTCAGGCTCTCGCCCTTCGCCAGCGTGCGGATCGAGCGCCGCGCCAGCACCTGCGTCGCCGCCTTGACGTCGAGCGCATAGTGACGCGCGAGCGTAAGGTCGTTCGGCCCCTTGATGTCGACGTCGAGCGTCGCCTGCCCCGCCGCGGTTGCGTCGATCGCGAGCGAGAACGCGTTGCGCTGCTTGGCGGCGAGCTTGACTGTGGTCGCGGGATTGCCGGTCATCTTCACCGGCCCGCCCGTCTTCACGTTGATGACGTAGTCGCCGGCCTGGCCCTCGACATTGTCGATCTCGAGATTGACCGTGCCGCGATCGCCATTGAGCAGGAAGCGCGGCAGGGTCGTCGTCAGCACCACGGGATCGCGGATCACGACATCGGTGTTGGCGCGGCCGAGTTTCGTGGCGGTCCACGCCACCGCCATCACGCGCGCAGTGCCGGCGAACTCCGGAATGTCGAAGCTCACTTCCGCGGTGCCGTCAGCTGCGACCGTGACGATGCCCGAGTAGAGCGCGAGCGGCTTCTGGGTGGGCGGCGAGCCCTGGAGCTCGCCCGCACCGGCATCGCCGCCGGACTTGATCTGGCCGCGCGTGCCCGACATGCCGTCGATCAGCTGGCCGTAGAGATCGCGGATCTCGGCGCTGAGGCGGCGCTGGCCGAGATAGTAATCATCCGGCGCCGGCGGCTTGTAGTTGGTGAGGTTGAGGATGCCGACATCGACCGCGGCGATGACGATTTTGGCGTCCTCGCCCGGATTGAGCCCGTCGAGCTTGACCGGGATCTTCAGCGTCGAGTTCGGTCGGATCAGCGCCGGCGGCGTCAGCTTCACCTGCAACGTGCGGGTCTGCTTGTCGATGCCGAACCATTTCAGGCCGATCGCCCGGCCCGGCATGCGCTGGGCGGCCGCATCGAGCGGACGGCGCAGCGTCGCCACCACATAGGCGCCGGTGCCCCAGTCCTTGCCGATTGGAAGCTTCACCTGCGCGGTGCCTTCCTTGACGTCGATGGTCTGCGTCGTCAGCAGGCGGTCGCCGAGCACGTTGATGGTCAGCTTGCCGGCGCTGCGCACATTGACGGACACCGTCATGGTGTCGCCGGAGGCGTATTGCGGCTTGTCGATCGAGGTCTCCAACAGGTCCGGCGTGTCGGCGCTACCGTCGGAATACCAGCCGACGTCGAACTGCACGGAGGTCACCGGGCCGTCGGCGTCGTTCGACTTCACATCCAGCCGATAGCGGCCGGGCTGGGGGTTCAGCGAAATCCGCGACGGTTTGTCGGCGGCGATCACGACATCACCATCGGCAGCGCGCGAGGTCGACTTGACTGGCTCGTACTCCCAGTAATTGTTCTGGCGATACCACTGGTAGCGCGACTCCATCTTCAGGAGCTCGTAGCGCAGGCCATCGCGGGCGAGCGTCTTGCCCTCGGGCGAGACGAACACGACGTCGAACTCGGCCTTGTCGCCCTCGGCGACGTTCTTATCGCCGAACAGCGGCTTGACGCCGATCATGGCGGTCGCCGGCGCGATCGGCAGCACGAGCTTGCGTTCGACGGCACGGCCGCCGGTCTCGACCATGCGGACGAAGATCTGTGCCTCCTGCGGGCGGGTGGAGGCCGGCTGCTTGTCCAGCGTCACCGGAAAGGTCGCAACGCCGTTGGCGTCGGCTTCGGGCAGGTTCTCCAGCGGCGTGCGCTCGTTCGAGGTGGTCTCCTCGTCATCGACGCCGAACTGGTAGCCGGCAAAGCCCAGGCGCTCGCTCGCAGGCGCGACCAGCATGTCGCCTTCGAGCTGGAGGCCCGAGGCCGGCGCGCCATAGAGGAAATGACCGTCCGCCTTCAGCTCCACTGGAGCATTAGCCTTGATCAGCTTGTCCTTGGCGGACAAGTCGAATTCGATCCGATCAGGGACATAATCCTCGACCATGAAGGTGGTCTCGCCGACCGATGTGCCCTTTGGGTCGGTGAAGGCGCGCACCCGCCAGGTCCCGGTCGGGACCGCCGAGTTGAGCGGCACGGCGAGCGTGCGGCCACCGGCGCCCTGGTCGGACAGCACGGCGCGGCGGAATTCGACGCCGTCGGGGCGCTCGATCAGCAGCGTCAGCGGCCCGCCGGTGACGGCGTTGCCCTGCCCGTCACGCAAGAGCGCAGTGAGATAGACGGTCTCGCTGGAGCGATAGACGCCGCGCTCGGCATAGACGAAGGCATCGGCGCCGGCCGGGACTGCGCGGCCCGAAACGCCACGGTCGGACAAGTCGAAGGCGCTCGTCTTCAGGCTGAGGAATGCATAATCGGCCTTCTCGCCCGTGACCGTCAGCAGCGCCGGCGACAGGCCACCCTCCCCGCGCGCGAGCCCCGCCTCGAACAGCACATGGCCGCTGTCGTCGGTCTTGCGGGTGGCCAAAATCTCATTGTTGCGGGCAACCAGGCGCACCTCGGCCTTGCCGACCGGATTGGTCGAGGCCAGCGAGTTGACGAAAACGTGGATGCCGTCATTGCCGGAATAGGCCGACACGCCGAGGTCGGAGACGATGAACCATTGCGTGGCCAGCTGGTACTCGTCGTTGGAGCCCGGCCCCTTGGCCGCAGCGGTCATGACGTACACACCGGGCTGGAGCTCGCCGAGCGCCTGGTCGACCGGGAAAGCCGTGGTGACGTCCTGGTTCAGTGTCATTGCGGTCGCAAGCTCGCCGGACCAGACCTTGACGCCGCGCTCGTCGCCGAGATCTGAGAGCTGATATTTCGACAGCGTCTTCTGGAAGTCGCTGTCGACCACCGTGTTGATCAGGTTGCGGTCGCCGATCCGGAACACGTTGATGCTGACCGCGGGCGTGTTGACGCTGACCACGGGAATGCCGCGCTGGCCGGTCCTGGGCAGCACATAGGCGCGGCTAGTGAAGCGCACGAAGGGTTTTCGGTCGCGCACATAGACGTTGAACTCGGCCGATTTCGGCAGGCCCTCCTTCACGGCCGACGGCAGGCCGGCGCGCAGATTGATGTTGTAGCGCTCGCCGTGCTTCAGCCCGTCGACGCAGAGCTGCTTGCCTTCGGCCGACAGCGCCGGCTTGTCCTGCCCCGCCAGCGCCAGGAACGGCGCGAAGTCGGTGCGCTTGGCCAATTCCTCCGAGAACTGGAAGCAAGCGCGCGGGCTCGCCGAATCCGAGTCCACGGTATAGTCGAACAGCCGGAAACCGTGCTCGTCGCGCAGCTTCTCATACTGCCCGCGGACGTCGGCGACCTCGCGCATGTCCAGCGACAGCCGCATCGCATCCAGCGCCGGCCGCCACAGCTTGCGTTCGGCCATCGACTTGCCGAGCACGGCGAGCGCGTCGGCCTCCTCGCCCGGATTGCCGGCGCGCTGGTAAGCGATATAGGCGGCAGTCGAGGCACGCTCCCAGAGGAACGTCTGCTCGCTCGACGTCTTCGGCGAGATCTGGAAGATGACCTTGGCGAGCCGCAGCCAGTTGCCGGCATCCTCCGGCGTGGTCGCCGCGATCTGCCCGAGCACCGAGAGGCCGGTGCGATAGTCGTTGCGCCGGAAGGCGGCGTCGGCATCGGTACGCAGCGTCGCGCTGGTCTTGGCGACCGGGCCCGCTTCGCTCTTGATCTGGGCCTCCAGCTTGATCGCGGAATCGGCGAGATCGTCGCGCTTGAACGCCTTGTCGGCGGCCTGTGCTGCGCTAAGGCCGAGCGCCAGGGTGGCGCAGAGTGTGACGGCGCGGATCAGACCGATCATGATGGACTCCCGGAAATCGCGGACGAACGCCGCGGCGGTAAATGAAATGCGCGGAATGGTGACGGACTCAAGGCGATGGAACCAAAGGTGCAAATCGTCGCATTCGCCATGATAAGGCAAGCCCAGAGGAGACCGATCAAGATGCCGCCGCGCACGCCGTCCTGATGGCGCAGCAATACCAGACCGGTCGACCGGTGGCCGTGTCCCGGAAGCTAGCCAGCGCTCCCGGCGATGTGATCCATCGTCCAGTACACTGCCGCTCAACCCGGCACCCTGACACCCCACCGTTCCGCTTTGTCGCGGCTCTGACGAAAACGGTTCGGTTCAGACTTGGCGAAACGCCAGATTTTTCATATTGGCATGGTAGATGAACAGCCAGCCCCCGAACCGGGGCGGCCGAAGACGGTCCCGTAGCTCAACTGGATAGAGTAGCGGATTTCTACTCCGCGGGTTGCAGGTTCGAGTCCTGCCGGGATCGCCAGCCTTGTTCATCTTCCAACCTCAGCCTGATGCATCGTCCACCACCGGGCGATGGCCGCGGCCAGATTATTCCACAGCTCCGTCGGCAAATCCGGGACCGCCACCCGGACGCTATACTGGTCCGTGGTCGCATCGTGAAACCACTCGGTCGCGGCGAAGTCGAAACCGAAGCTGCCGGCGTGACGGATGGGGAAGCCCTCGCCGTGCAGTTCGTTGCTCATGTCTTCGGCGGCCTGTCGCGCGCTGGCCTCGTCGAGCGGGCGTCTGCTCCGAAGCGTCACGTAGAGGCCGTGGGTGAAATGGAGCTCGGCCGACAGCGCCGGGAGCTTCGCGGCAAAATATCGGGCCGTGCTTCGTCCGTTGCGCAAGATCGCCGCAACGCGCCTTTTGGTCAGAGCCCAGTAGGTCGCACTGCCCGCAAAGGGCGGGAAGTGTGCCGGCAACGCCGCGCCGCCGAGCAGCCGCACCGCGTTACGCGTTTCGGCAGCGAGTCCTTTGCAGTCAAGGCGCCCCGCCCGCTGCTCGTGCTCATTGCCGTGCACGAAAACCGCCGAGCCGAGCCGGCCATATTCCGCTCCGAGCGAATCGAGCTTGTTGTGGCTTCGCACCAGCACCAGCGGAATTCCGTATCGCCGGGCCCACCGCAGGACACGCCTGATGCGACCCGATCTGCCGGCGAAACAGGTCGTGTCGAAAACCAGGAGATCGAGCCCCGAGCCATCACTATGCAGCGCGGCCTCGAAAGCGCCGGAGAACGAGCAGGAATCGAGCAACAATATTCGCGGCGAATTTGCCCGGGCGAAGGCATCGCCCAGCGGCAGCTGCAAGTCCACGAGCCGCAGATGAGGGACAAAGCTCCGGATCAGCTCCAGCGTCTCGCCGTAGGAGCCTGGGAGCACGATAATGTCAGCCTTGTCGACGATCCGCGCGGTGGCAAGGAGCACGGCGGAGAGCGCGGCCATGCCTGACGCGGTGTAGATCGCCGTGCTCGTGCAGCCGCACTCGAGCTCATAGAACGAAGGACCGCGTACCCTGAGATCGGCGCGCTGGTAGTCGTAATTGAACTCGAACGGTCCGCTGGCAGGATCGGCCGTGTGCGACCAGGCCGTCTCCGTCGCCTTCCACTCATGCAGCTCATGCTCCGCCCTCAGCGCCGCAGTGATCTGGAATTTGGACCTGACGACCTCGTCGACGGATCGCGGACGTGCCAAATCGAGCCGGTTCCTCAGACAATCATTCAACAGCCTGAGTTCCTGATGCTTTCGTTCCAGATAGGCTGCAAGCGTCTCCATGCGGACCTTGGACAGGTGCCATCTGCAACGTCAACGTCCGGGCCTTGCGTTGGGTCCAGCATCTGCCCGCGCGGTCTGCAACGAAGGCCGCTCTTCGCAGTTAAAGACTGTGCAAGGAGGACATCATGGCTGATATCAGAGAGCACATGAAAATCATCGGCAAGGACGGTGCCCATGTCGGCACCGTCGATCGCGTCGAGGGTAACCGCATCAAGCTGACCCGGAAGGACAGCCCCGAGGGTCACAAGGACCATCATCACTATATCGACATGAAATATGTCGGCGCCGTCGAGGGCGACGTCGTCAAACTGTCGGTGAATGCCGACGCCGTGCCGAAGACGGAAGCGGCATAAGACAATAAGCCCCTTCGGGGGCTTTTTCTTAGTTCACGGAGCCGCTTCGAGGCTCGCCGATTCGAGGGGCATTCCGATCTGGTCGCACTTCAAGAAAGCGTGCGCAGACCTGTCCGGCGGCCCGGAGAGCCCTACCTATCCGGCATGCAAAAGAGCTGTCGAAGGATATTGTGATGCCACCATCCGATTGGACAAGAATGGCCATCACATCTGGGGTTGCCGCCACCGCCATGGCATTTTTGGCGATTGACGCTGTCGTGGATGTGAGCCCGGGCGGCATCGCAAAGCGCCTTGAAGTGGTGCAAGCTTCTCTTACGGACGCCGCGGTCGGTCACCATCAACTGGCCTTCGCCGTTCGGGCCTGGGCGCGTGGAAGCGACCAGACGCATCGTCCGGCCGCCTATCAAACATGCATCGAGCGTCACGAGCACAGGCCGCAGCCGGGAGGCATCGATCGCGGCGTTTGACGGCAGCAGTTGTCGCTGCTGCCCGCGCAGCATCATGCGGTCGATCCTGTTCAGGATGAAGCGGGCTAAATCCTTGTGAAAAATTCTGCGCGTCGTGGAACGAGACCACCACCGGCACGTTGGATGTGGCGAAATAAGGTGGTGCCGACCTACCAGCCCCGGTCGGCTTTGAAGGACCCCGTGCTTGTCCCCCGAGCACGGGGTTTTTCTCGTCGCGAATGAGGCTGCCGGCCGTAATGCGGCTAGTCCGTCCGCTCCTCACGCCGATCGCGGGCGAGCTGGTGCCAGGCCAGGGCCAGCTGGATCAGGCGTTGCCGATCGGCGCCTTCGGACGCTGCGGCCCGCCTCATCGCGGCCTCGGCCTCGTGCTGTGGATCGTACTTGCTGCACATGAGGCTGACCCTATAACCGGCCGATCTGGACAAGCGCATGGCAATTTCGCCCGTATGATTGCGGGGTACTTTCCTCGGCATCTAAGGCGCGTTTGAGGGTCTGTGAACTGGGTCACAGCCTGCACCCGGTATCTCCGCTAAACAGCGCTCCAACGCTCCACGGTGGTGTTCAGGTCATGACACACAAAGCAGCAGCCGAAGCGGTCGTCCCGACGCAACGACAAAGGTCCGACCTGCTCGGCATCGCCTATCTCGGCACCATCACCATCGTGATGCTGGCCTGGATCGGCGGCTTGGTCTGGGCCGCGATGGCGTTCTTCAACTGGCTGGTGTCCTGACGCGCAAGGCGGCGAGCCTGCCGTGAGCGAGCGACAGGGGTCGTGCGCTAGAACAAATGGGGCAGCATCTGCGAGAGCTTGATCCCGCCGCAAACGATGATGGCCCACAACGCCACGCTGATCTGGATGGCATCCAGCATGTCCCACATCCCCCGCGAATCATCCCGACGTTTTTTCTTTTGAGACTTGCGCGAGGCGGCAACGAGCGCCAGCGCTAATTTGAAGCCATCGCCGGCGCGTAAAAAAAGAGGCGGGCCTGGGCTCGCCTCTGCTGCTTCAGATCTAGCTTGGAAAGCTCAATAGCACGCGCGGGGATCGGCCTGCACATACTGGCCGTTCGGATAGCGGTAATAGCAAGTGTCCTGCGCCCAGTAATAACCGGGCTGAGATGCGGCCGTAGCGCCGGCAATTGCTCCCGTCGCCCCGCCGAGAACCGCGCCTGCGGCAGCTCCCGTTGCGTTGCCCGAGAGCAGGCCACCTAGCACGCCACCGACGATGGCGCCGCCCAGTGCGCTTGCGCCGGGATCGGCCGGCGGCGGAGGCGGAGGTGGCGGCTCATACGCGACCGGAGGTGGGGCATAGGCCACCGGCACATCGTCGATGTAGTCCTCGGAAATGTAGGCCGGCGGGCCCGCCATCCGCTGCGGATAATAATACCAGACGCCGCCAACGTCCCACCACCAGCCGGACCGACCGTTGCGGACTTCGTGACGCCAGCGCCCGCCGTCCCAGGCGAGATTGCCGCGATAGGCGTGTCCGCCCCAGTCACGCGCCGGAGCAGGACCGCGCGCATAACGTCCCGGCGGCGGACCGCCGGCGTTGCGCGGGCCGGGACCGGCATGGGGCTGCGGTGCGGGCCGGGCTGCCTGCTGCGGCGAAGGCTCCTTGCGCATGTTCTGATTGGTCTGGGGCGGCGCGCCTGCGGTCGGCCTTGCCGGCAGTTGGCCGGCGTCCTTCGTCGGCCTGGCCTCCTGCGCTTGCGCCGACAGCGCGAGCAACGACATGGCCGAAACCAAGGGAATGATGATCTTCATGCGGCTGGACGCACTCATGCGTGCTTGACCCCCTACTCTCGATTGCCGTGGTCCCTGGCGCGATAGACGATTCGCCTCACGCTGGGCTGATGCCGGCTGACATAACTGACCTGCTTGATCGGCCAAGTCCCGTTACAAATGATTAAGATCAGAGCAATTTTTCGACCCCGAAGGGCTGCAGAGGGTCGCGCCCGGACCGCTCCTAGCGCGCCGGCTCGATCGGATTGCAATTGGTCCGCCCCGACATCAGGCAGTCCTGCATCTTGCTGGCCGAAGTGAGGTCGCGGGCAAGCCACCAGCCGACGCCGAGGATCAGAAGCGCGATGATCAAACCGGCAATCGCGCCGCGGCGGCTGTCAGGGGGTGGAGGTCTTCTAGGCGATTTGGGCTTCTGGCCCGGTTCAGGCTTGGGCATGGCTACCTGATTGCGCAACCGGACTGGCTTTATCACCTCTGCGGCAGCCCGTCACATCCCGGTCGGCCTCGCGCGCTCAGCCCCGGGTCTGCCGGATCGCATCCTTGCGCGAGGTCTCGACGGCCGGAATTGCCTGCTGGACCCGCGGTGCACAGGTTGTGAGCACGAACGCTGTTTGGGTGCATTCCCAATCCGCACCGAGAACGGCGCTCTCGATTGGCTGCGGACGGGCTAGCAGCAACGCGGCGCCGGCCAGCGACGCCACTACGAAGGCGGCTGCGAGCGCCTTCAGCCTCAGTCGGAAGATCGTCATGCCCGTGCTCCGTCTCGTTGGGGCGGACGCTAGGCGCCGCTCCGCATGCTCCCTTATGAGGGACATCACAATTCGGCAGTTTTTCCGGGCTACGAGATCGTCGGGGCTGGCGATTTTTCGTTGACCTGGTCGGCTGCGATTATGGGTGGCTTCGCGACGCGCGCCGATGTACACGCTTCTGCGTCGCGTGGCGCCTGCTATGCCCAGCCGACGTACCAACAGGCACTGATGTAGGATTGAAAGCGAGGAAGACAAGGCTCGTAATGAGTGGATTCAGGGAACCCGGCTTCGCAGACCGGCAAAAGGCGGCACAGGACGCCCGCAAAAATCTTTTGAACAAGTTCAAGTCACAGCCGGGCCCCGATGATCCGGCCGTTGCGGCACGCCGCGCCGAGCGCGAGGCCCTCGCGGCCAAGCGCGCCGAGGCCAAGGCTGCGCGCGAAGCCGAAAAGGCCGAGCAGAAGCGCCTCGAGGAAGAAGCCAAGGCTGCCGAGGCCGCGCGGATTGCACGCGAGGCCCAGGAAGCCGCCGAAAGGCAGGCAGCCCTGGAAGCCGAGCAGAAGGCCAAGCGCGATGCCCGCTACGCGGCACGCAAGGCCAAGCGCAAGTAACGCTCAAGAGTAACGTTCAATTGAAATTGAACTGAAGCGCCACTCCGGGGCGGTCCGTGGGGCCGCACCCGGAATTCGAGATCGCGCGGCTCGCCTCAGGCGAGCGTTGTGCGACGAGGACGGGGATCAATTCTTCTTCATCATCCCATCGTCTTTCTTCATCCCGTCCTTCGACATGTGATCCTTCTTCATGCCCTCGTCCTTGGACATGGTATCCTTCTTCATGCCGTCCTTGGACATCGTGTCCTTCTTCATCATGCCGTCGTCCTTGCCCATCTTGTCCTGAGCAAAGGCGGCCGGCGACAGCGCGAGGCCAAGCGACAGAGCGGCAGCCGAAACGCCGAGCACGATGCGGGTGCGAATGGTCATGAGCAGTCTTCCCTTCGATGTTGGTCAGCGACGGATGCCGCTATCCTGTCTCGACGGATTGCCACGCGGCGTTGTTACGCGCTCGCGGATAAATTTCCGCGATACCGCGCCATCCTTTGGTGCAGGCCCGCGCGGATCGGAAGTGTGCAGCGCAGCACGACCGGCACTTGCCGCGACATTCGGTCTCGAACTATCAGATGAGAGATCATCGGGTGAAAGACCGGCTAGGATGGCCTACACGCCGGTCTCAAAGACCCAGACCCAAATCACGCCAAACAAGAACCGTCCAAAGAACCGTCTCCAAGGGGATCACACCATGCTTACGCGCCGTCATCTGATCGCGACTGCCGTCGCCGCACCCGCCATTCTTCGTTTCGGCACCGGTACGGCGCAGGCCGCCACCACGCTGAAGATCTCGCACCAGTTCCCGGGTGGCACCATCGACAAGGGCGATTTCCGCGACCGGCTCTGCCGCATGTTCGCCGCCGAAGTCGCCAAGCGCAGCAATGGCGACATCGCCGCCGAAATCTATCCGAACTCCTCGCTGATCAAGACCAACGCGCAGTTCTCCGCGATGCGCAAGGGCGCGCTCGACATCAGCCTCTATCCGATGCCCTATGCCGGCGGCGAGCTGCCGGAGACCAATATTGGTCTCATGCCGGGCCTCGTGACCACCTATGACCAGGGACTGCGCTGGAAGAAGGAGCCGGTCGGCAAGGCGCTGACCGACTTCCTCGCCGACAAGGGCATCATCCTGCTCACCTGGGTCTGGCAGGCCGGCGGCGTCGCCAGCCGCTCCAAACCGATCGTCGCGCCGGAAGACGCCAAGGGCATGAAAGTGCGCGGCGGCTCGCGCGAGATGGACATGGTGCTCCAGACCGCGGGCGCCTCGGTGCTGTCGGTGCCATCGAACGAAATCTACGCGGCAATGCAGACCGGCGCCTGCGATGCCGGCATCACCTCCTCGACCAGCCTGATCTCGTTCCGCCTCGAAGAGGTCGCGAAGTCGCTGACCTCGGGCGCGGGCGCCTCCTACTGGTTCATGCTCGAGCCGCTGATGATGTCAAAGGCGATCTTCGACAAGCTGCCGAAGAACCATCAGGACATCCTGCTCGCGGTCGGCACCGAGCTCGAGGCCTTCGGCCGCAAGGGCGCGCAGGACGACGACATCGAGGTCGCCAAGGTCTATGAGAAGGCCGGCGCCAAGGTCTCGGTGCTCGACGCCGCGACCGTCGGCAAGTGGCGCGACATCGCCCGTGACACCGCCTGGAAGGACTACAGCGCCAAGACTGCGACCGCTGCGAACCTGCTCAAGCTCGCCACCGACGTCGCGGCATGAGCCACGGTCCGCTTCCGGATCGTGATGACCTGCCGAACACTGCCGCAAGGACAGGCCTTGCGGCAGCGATCGATCGCGGTCTCGCCGTCCTCAACAGCATCATCATCGTGTTCGCAGCGATCGCGTTGGTCGCGGCATGCACGATCCTGAGTTATAGCGTGCTCAGCCGCGCCCTGTTCAAGGCCGCCAATTACTGGCAGGACGAGGCCGCGGTGTTCCTGCTGGTCGGCGCGACCTTCATGACGGCGGCCTACGTGCAGCAGAACCGCGGCCACATCGGCATCGAGGCCTTCGTCGGCCTGCTCTCGCCGTTCGCGAACAAGGTCCGCCTCTGGCTGGTTGACGCCGCAACGTTCCTGTTCTGCGCCTTCTTCACCTGGAAGTCCTGGACGCTGGCCCACGAAGCCTATGTCGACGGTCAGGTCTCGAACTCGATGTGGTCGCCGCCGCTCGCTATCCCCTATTCGCTGATGGCGCTCGGCATGAGCCTACTCTGCGTCCAGATCATCGTGCAGCTTGCGCTGCCTTTCGCAGGAGCCAAGCGTCCATGAGCGTTTTCGGTATCGGCCTCGCCTACGGCATCGCGACGCTGCTCGTGATGTTTTCGGGCATGCCGATTGCGTTCGCGCTTGGCGCGGTCGCAGTCGTGTTCATGGGCATCTACATGCCCGCCGCTTCGCTCGATACGGTGACGCAGAACGTCTACGAGGAAATGGCTTCGATCACGCTCTTGTCGATCCCGCTCTTCATCCTCAAGGGTGCCGCGATCGGCAAGTCGCGCGCCGGCCAGGATCTCTATTCGGCGCTGCATGCCTGGCTGCATCGCGTGCCCGGCGGACTTGGCGTCGCCAACGTGTTCGCCTGCGCGCTGTTTGCGGCGATGGCGGGCTCTTCGCCTGCGACCTGCTCGGCAATCGGCTCGGCCGGCATCCCCGAGATGCGCAAGCGCGGCTATTCCGGCGGCTTTGCTGCCGGCATCATCGCCGCCGGCGGCACGCTTGGCATCCTGCTGCCGCCCTCGATCACCATGATCCTGTTCGCGGTCGCCGCCGAAAAGTCGCTCGGGCGGCTGTTCCTCGCCGGCATTGGGCCCGGCCTGCTGCTGGTCACCCTGTTCGGCGCCTATGCCGTGATCCGCTTCCGCCGGGAATACAAGGCGGCCGAGGCGATCTACAAGAACGGTGGGCCGCAGGCCGCGATCCTTACGCGCGACGAGTATACGCTCGCCGAACGCTTCAGCCTGCTGCCGCGCGTCATTCCCTTCGTGCTGCTGCTCACCGGCGTCATGATCGCGCTCTATGGCGGCTACGCCACGCCGTCGGAAACCGCCGGCCTCGGCGGCCTCCTGGCGCTGGCGCTGATCGCGGCGATCTACAGCGTGTGGCGGCCGAGCGATCTTGCTCCGATCATGCGGTCGACGATCCGGGAATCGACCATGCTGATGATGATCATCGGCATGTCGCTGCTCTATTCCTACGTGATGAGCTATCTGCACATCTCGCAATCGGTCGCCGAATCCATCGTCGCGATGCACTTGCCGCGCTGGGAGCTGCTGTTCGCGATCCTCGTCATGGTCGTGGTGCTCGGTTTCTTCCTGCCGCCGGTCTCGATCATCCTGATGACGGCGCCGATCATCCTGCCGCCGCTCCGCGCCGCCAATTTCGACATCATCTGGTTCGGCGTGGTCATGACCATCGTGATGGAGATGGGGCTGATCCATCCACCGGTCGGCCTCAACATCTTCGTCATCCGCAACGTCGCGCCCGACATTTCCCTGAGCGAGGTGATCTGGGGCACGCTGCCCTTCGTGCTCTTGATGATGGCCGCGGTGCTGCTGCTCTGCTTCGTGCCGGAGATATCGACCTGGCTGCCCGATCTGGTGATGGGGCCGGACGGGAGCAGGTAGAGACATTCGCAACTGCCGTAGCGTGGGCAAAGCGGCTTGTCCGCCGTAGCTCGAAGAGCGAAGGCGGAAGCGTGCCCACCACTCGTGAATGCGACTGCGGACAGATGGTGGGCACGGCGCAAATGCGCCTTTGCCCCACTCTACGAATTCTCCTTCCGGCGTTGCTTCGGCGCGATCGCCACCACCTGCAACAGATCCTTGCGCACGGCCTCGATGTGCCGCTCCAGGAAGCGGCAGGCCTCCTCGACCTTCTGCGCACGGCACAGCGCGATTAGTTCGGCGTGCTCCTTCTCGGCGATCCCCATCGCCTTGGTGTTGGAGAGCTGGAGACGCGTGTAGCGGTCGCTGGTCTGGAGCAGTGACAGCACGATCGCGCGGGTGCGCGGCTGCGGGGCGTGCACGTAGAGCGCCATGTGGAAGTCGGCGTTGAGTTGCCCCCATTCACTGACGTTCCTCGCCTTGATCGCCTTCTCGAAGCTCCGGTGGATGTCGGCAAGCCCGTCGAAATCATCAGCGGTGAAACGCGGCGCGGACTGCGCCAGAAGGCGCGGCTCCAGGATGCGGCGCAAGTCGAACACGTCGTTGATCTCGTCCAGTGACAGTTCGGAGACGATGGCGCCCTTTTGCGGCACGATGCGCACCAGCCCCTCGGCTTCGAGCTGGAATAGCGCCTCGCGAACGGGGATACGGCTGACGCCATAGGCCTCGCCAAGCGCATCCTGCCGCAGCTGCGATCCCGCCGGATATGTGCCGTCGAGGATTGCCTGCCTGAGCTGGTCGACGATCGCAGCCGAGAGCGTGCGATGCTTCAGAGGCTGTTTCATCTGACCTTCTGTCTTCCTTCGCGACTCATCCGGCCGAAGCGGTCCCTCTCTTGCATGTTGAAGGGCCCAGCAAAAGCCGGTGCCCAGCAAGAGCGCGGACCGCCGCCGAAATGACCGCAATCTCCGTTTGACACTCCAAATGTATAAATTATACATTTGGCGATAGCACGACAAATCTCGGGGTTGGGGCCTCCATGATCGAGCAGACGATGCCGGCCACACGCGCATTCAGCGTTCGACGGATCATCCTCCGCGCGTCCGGCGCCCTGCTCGCGGTCGAGCGCCTCGCGCTGATGGGCCTGATGTACCTGCTCACCGGATTGATCCTGGTGAACGTCGTCACCCGCTACTCGCATTTCCCGATCTATTGGATCGACGAATCCGCGGTCTATTGCGTGGTCTGGCTGACCTTCATCGGCGCCTCCGCGATGACGCGGCTGCGGCTCGATTTCGCGGTGACCATGCTGACGGAGCGGCTTTCGCCGCAGCACCAGAAGCTCGCCAAGGTGATCTCGACCGGCCTCGTCGTCGTGTTTGGCGCCGCCTTGATCGTCACCTGCGTGCTCTGGATGGACCCGGTAGGTCTCGCCCGCGCCGGCTTCGACGGGCGTAAGCTCGCGGCCGAAACCTTCAACTTCCTCTACACCGAGCACACCCAGACGCTGAACTGGCCGACCTGGGTGCTCTATCTGACGCTGCCGATCTTCGCGGTGTCGATGACCATTCACGGGCTCGCCAATTTGCTGGAAGTTCTCGGGCTGGTCCCGCGCGTCACACCTAAGGGCTTTCAGCTCTCCGAGCTGGACGGGGTCAACTGATGATCACGTCAGCAGCCTTCATGGCGTTCATGCTGGTCGGCGTGCCGATCGGCCTCTGCCTGTGCCTCGCCGGCCTCGTCTACATCGCCGCATCCGGCAACCCGGTGCTGTTCCAGTCTTACCCTCTCCAGCTGTTCGGCGGCGTCGACAGCTACGGCCTGATCGCCATTCCGCTCTTCATCCTGATCGGCGAGATCATGAACGGCGGCGGCATCACAAGGCGCATCGTCGACATGGCGATGGCGTTCGTCGGCTCGTTCAAGGGCGGGCTCGCCTACGTCAACATCCTCGCCAACATGTTCATCTCCTCGATCCTGGGCTCTGCGACCGCGCAGGTCGCGATCATGGCCCAGATCATGGTCCCGGAGATGGAGAAGAAGGGCTACGACAAGACCTTCGCCGCGGGACTGACCGCTTATGGCGGCATGCTCGGGCCGATCATCCCGCCATCGGTGATGTTCGTGGTCTACAGCGTGCTGGCGCAGGTCTCGGTCAGCGACATGCTGATCGCCGGGATCGTGCCGGGCGTCATCCTCACGGTGATGTTCTGCCTCGTCATCGCGCTGATGGGCTACGTCTACAACTATCCCCGCGCGGATTATCAGACGACGCGTCAGCGCATCATGACGATCCTGCGGACGTCTCCGACACTGCTGATCCCGATCGTCATCGTCGGCACCATTCTCGGCGGTCTCGCCAACGCCACCGAATCCGCCGCCGTCGGGGCCGTCGCAGCAGCACTGGTCGGAAAATTCTGGACCAAGGAGTTCGAGTTCTCCCAACTGCCGCAGATGATGCTGCGCAGCGCCATCTATTCGGCGATCGTGCTGTTCCTGGTGGCGGCCGCGGCGGTGTTCTCCTGGGTCCTGATCTTCGGCAAGGTGCCGCAGGAGACTGCCGCCTGGATCCAGACGGCCGCCAAGGACCCGGTCAGCTTCATGCTGATCTGCAACGTCATCCTGCTGGTGATCGGCACGGTGATCGACGGCATTCCCGGCCTGATCATGACGGTGCCGATCCTGCTGCCGGTCGCGACCGACGTCTATCACATCGACCCCCGGCATTTCGGCGTCGTGGTGGTGATCAACCTCGTGCTCGGCCTGCTGTCGCCGCCGGTCGGCCTTTGCTTCTTCGTCGCAGCCGCCGTCACCGGCGCCAAGCCCGGCAAGATGTTCATGGTGACGCTGCCCTTCTTCGTCATCGCCTGCGTCCTCCTCGTGCTGCTCTCGCTCTACCCGTCGCTCTCGCTGATCCTCGTCAAATAGGCCCATCCAAAAGGAGCCCGACCATGCCGCTTTCACGCCGCCGCTTTCTCGCCGCCAGTGCCGCCGCATCGGTGTTCGCGCCCTCGCTGGCACTCGCCCAGGCCAAGGAATTCCGCCTCGGCCTGATCACGCCCAACGGCCATTCCTGGAACAAGGCCGCGCTCAAATTCGGCGACGATCTCAAGGCGGCCACCAGCGGCCGTCTGACCGTGAGCGTGTTCCACTCCGGCCAGCTCGGCAACGAGCCGGCGATGATGCAGCAATTGCAGTCCGGCGCGCTCGACATGGGCTTCATCCAGGCCGCCGAGCTCGGCTCGCGCGTGCCGCACATCGCCGCGATCAACGCGCCCTACATCGTCCGCTCGACGCCTGCGGTGGCAAAATTCGTGCGGCATCCGGCGGCGGTGAAGCTGTTCGAGGTGCTCCGCAGGAGACCGGCACGATCGGGCTCGGTTGGGGCATCACCGGCATGCGCGCGGTGTTCTCGTCCAAGGACCTGAACACGCTGGCCGACATTCGCGGCATGAAGCTGCGCATCAATCCGACGCCGGTCTATCGCGATTTCTATTCCTCGCTGGGCGCAGCGCCGACGCCGATTCCGACGCCCCAGGTGTTCGACGCCATGGCCAACGGCCAGGTCGACGGCCTCGAGGCCGATCTCGAATTCTCCTGGAACCAGCGCTTCGACAAGGTGTCGAAGGTGATCCTTCAGATGAATGCCGTCTTCATGCCGATGGCGGCGGTCGTCTCGGGTCGGGTCTGGCAGTCGCTCCCCGCAGCCGACCGCGAGCTGATCACCAAGACGATCAGGTCGACGCTGGACGTGCAGATCGACGAGCTCGCCGGCAATGAGCCAGCGCTGATCGAAAACTTCAAGAACGCGCCGATCCCGATCCGCCAAGTCGATGCCAAGGACACCGAGGCCGTCATTGCCGAGTTCGACAAGATCTGGCTGCCCAAAGCCCCCGTCCTCGCTGAGCTGCGCAAGGTCGGCGTGACGCTCTGATCTTAGCCGCCATCCTCTTCACAACACCCGGCGGATCCAGCCCCCCGCCGGCGCAATCTACCTTGCAAATTTACCTGGAGTGAAATCATGAGCCGCCGCGTTTCCTGGGAAGGCGTCTTCCCGGCCGTTACCACGCAATTCAATGACGACCTGTCGCTCAATATCGATGCGACCGCCAAAGTCATGGATGGCCTGATCCGCGACGGCGTCTCCGGCCTGATTGTCTGCGGCTCGGTTGGCGAGAACACTTCGCTGGAGCGCAAGGAGAAGGTCGCGATCATGGAGGCCGCGAAGTCGGTCGCGGCCGACCGCGTGCCCGTGTTGTGCGGCATCGCCGAGTTCACCACGGCCTTTGCGGTCGAGACCGCCAAGGAAGCCGCGCGCATTGGCATCGACGGTGTGATGGTGATGCCGGCGCTGGTCTATTCCTCCAAGCCGCACGAGACCGCCGCGCATTTCCGCGCCGTCGCCTCCGCGACCGACCTGCCCGTGATGCTCTACAACAATCCGCCGATCTACAAGAACGACGTCACGCCGGACATCCTGGTCTCGCTCGCCGACGTCGAGACCGTCGTCTGCTTCAAGGATTCCTCCGGAGACACGCGGCGCTTCATCGACACCCGCAACATGGTCGGCGATCGCTTCGTGTTGTTCGCAGGCCTCGACGACGTCATCGTCGAGAGCGTCGCCATGGGCGCCGTGGGCTGGGTCTCCGGCATGTCGAATGCCTTCCCGCGCGAGGGCGAGACGCTGTTCCGTCTCGCCAAGGCGGGGCGCTTCGCGGAGGCGATGCCGCTCTACGAATGGTTCATGCCGCTATTGCACCTGGACGCACGCCCTGACCTCGTCCAGTGCATCAAGCTGTGCGAGCATATCATGGGCCGCGGCGCCGCGCTGACCCGCCCGCCCCGCCTGGCGCTGCTGCCGCAGGAGAAGGCCGAGGTCGAGGCCATGATGGCCAAGGCGCTGAAGAACCGGCCGCGCCTGCCGGACGTGGGCCTGAAGGCGGCTTAGGCGAAAGCTCTCTCCGTCGTCATTGCGAGGAGCTCTTGCGACGAAGCAATCCAGAATTTTTCCGCGGAGGGACGCTGGATTGCTTCGCTACGCTCGCAATGACGAGGACTAGGAAACAGCGCGCTTCCGCTTCGCGTTCAGCGCGGATGCCACGCGGCTCACCGGCGGCTTGCCCAGCACGCCGCTCATCTCGTTAGTCGCCGCCAGCAGCTTGTCCATATCGACGCCGGTCCTGATGCCCATGCCTTCGAGCATGTAGACGACGTCCTCGGTCGCGACATTGCCGGTCGCGCCGGGCGCGTAGGGACAGCCGCCGA
The DNA here is from genome assembly GCF_900099855.1 of Bradyrhizobium sp. Rc2d. NCBI lineage: Bacteria > Pseudomonadati > Pseudomonadota > Alphaproteobacteria > Hyphomicrobiales > Nitrobacteraceae > Bradyrhizobium > Bradyrhizobium sp. Rc2d. Next base: position 67,106 of record NZ_FNCU01000042.1, read on the forward strand.
GGCCGCCGGCGGCAGCGTCGATGACACGGACGCCCTCCTCCATCCCCGCATAGAGATTGGCGAGCGCCTGACCGTAAGTGTCGTGGAAATGCATCGCGAGATTTGCGGGCGGGATGTTGGCGGCTACCGCGCGCAGCATCTGCTTCGCTTTATCAGGCGTGCCGACGCCGATGGTGTCGCCGAGCGAGATCTCGTAGCAGCCGAGCTCCCAAAGCGTAGTGGCGAGATCAGCGACCGCCTTCGGCTTGATCTCGCCGTCGAACGGGCAGCCGAGCACGCAGGAAATATAGCCGCGCACCCTAACGCCGTCGGCCTTGGCGCGCGCGAGCACGGGCTTGAACCGCTCGATGGACTCCGCGACAGTGCAATTGATGTTCGCCCGCGAAAAGCCTTCGGAGGCTGCCGCAAACACCGAGACGACCTGCGCGCCCGCGGCGCGGGCGGCGTCATAGCCCTTTTCGTTCGGCACCAGCACATGGAATTCGGCGCCCTGCACATGGCTCACGCCGCGCAGCACGGCGTCCGAGCTAGCCATTTGCGGGATCGCCTTGGGCGAGACGAAGGCACCGACCTCGACTGTATGGAGGCCGGCCTCTACCAGCGCCTCGATGAAGGCGATGCGCGCCTCGACACTCACGGGCGTCTTCTCGTTCTGGAGCCCGTCGCGCGGTCCCATTTCGATGATGCGGACTTGATCGCTCATCTTACTCTCCCGAAGGCTCGACCACGGCGAGCTCGACGCCCTCCTGCACGATGTCGCCGACCTTGCATTTGATGGACTTCAGCACGCCGGCATAGGGCGCCCGCAGCGTCTGCTCCATCTTCATCACTTCGAGCGTGAGGATCGGCGCGCCCTTGTCGAGCTTGGCGCCCTCCTCGGCCAGCACGGCGACGACGGTGCCCGGCAACGGCGCCGCGATCTTGTCCTCGCCGGCATGCTCCTCGCTCTCGCCGCCGAACGGATCGACCCAGTGCAGGTCGAAGCGGCCGTTGCGCGTGCGCAAATATAGCTCATGGCCGTCGATCACGGCCGCAACGGAAGATTTCAAGCCATCAAGCGTCAGATCGAATCCGCCGTCGTGCGGCGCAATCGTGAACGCCAGCTCGCGCTCGCCGATCAGCAGCGTCGAGGGGCCACTGCCGTAGTTCAGCGTAATCTTCTGCTCCGGCCCGTGACCGACGCGGAAGGCAAAACTGCGCTGGCGACGGCCGACCGGCTGCCAGCCGAAGGTTTGCCAGGGCGAATTGGCCTGCACACGTGCGGCCTGTTGCTCCTCGTTGATAACAGCGGCCACGGCGGCGCAGAGCTCGAGTTCGCCGGGGGCCGGTGCGGCCTGCGTCAGGACCGCCAGTTCGCGCTCGATGAACCCGGTGTCGACCGCATTCGTCCGCACTTTTGGATGCATCATCAGCGCCGACAGGAATGGAATATTGGTGACGATGCCGCGGACGTCGGATTCCTCCAGCCCCCGGTTCAGCCGCTCGATCGCGACGTCCCGCGTCGGCGCCCACGCGATCATTTTTGCGAGCATCGCATCGTAATAAGGCGACACGCTGTCGCCCTCGCGATAGCCGGCATCGATGCGCAAGCCCCCGGTCTCCGGCGGCAAACGCCAGGTCGAGATCTTTCCGACTGATGGCATGAAGTTCTTGGTCGGGTTCTCGGCGTAGACGCGTGCCTCGACCGCATGGCCGTTGAGCCGGATCTCGTCCTGCTTCAAAGGCAGCGCCTCCCCGAAGGCAACGCGCAGCTGCCATTCGACGAGGTCGATGCCGGTGATCAGCTCGGTCACGGGATGCTCGACCTGGAGGCGCGTGTTCATCTCGATGAAGAACACGTCCTTGCCGTCGGAGACAAACTCGATGGTACCGGCGCCGACATAGTTCACCGCGCCTGCCGCCTTTCGCGCGGCGGCACAGACGGTCTCGCGCTGCGCGGCGTTCAGCGTCGGCGACGGCGCCTCCTCGATCACCTTCTGATGCCGGCGCTGGAGCGTGCATTCGCGCTCGAACAGCGAGAGCAGATTGCCGTGGCTGTCGCCGATCACCTGCACCTCGATATGCCTGGGATTGTCGACGTATTTCTCGATCAGCATGCGATCGTCACCGAACGCAGCCTTGGCTTCGCGCTTGGCGCTGACGATCGCGGGCTCAAGTTCGGCAGCCGAACGCACGATGCGCATGCCGCGGCCGCCGCCGCCGGCCGACGCCTTCACCAAAATGGGGAAGCCAATCCTCTCGGCGGCCTTCGAAAGCGTCGCCTCGTCCTGGGCTTCGCCGTGATAGCCGGGCACCAGCGGCACGCCGGCCTTTTCCATCAACTCCTTCGAGCCGGACTTCGAGCCCATCGCCGTCATCATCCCAGCGGTCGGGCCGACGAAGACCAGCCCCGCATCGAAGCAGGCCCCCGCGAATTCGGCATTCTCCGACAGGAAACCGTAGCCGGGGTGCACAGCTTCCGCTCCGGTCTTGCGCGCGGCCTCGATCAGCCGCTCGACACTGAGATAACTGTCGCGGGCACGCGCCGGCCCGAGCAGCACGGCCTCGTCGGCGAGCGCGACATGCATCGCGTCGCGGTCGGCCTCGGAATAGACCGCGACCGTGCGGAGGCCCATGGCCCGCGCAGTGCGGATGACGCGGCAGGCGATCTCGCCGCGGTTGGCGATCAGGAGCGTGCGAAATCGCCGGTAGAGCTTTGAGCGGTCCATCGCATCACATCCTGAACAGGCCGAATTTCGTCGGTTCGATCGGCGCATTCGACGCTGCCGAGAGGCCAAGGCCGAGCACCAGCCGCGTGTCGGCCGGATCGATCACGCCGTCATCCCAGAGCCGCGCGGTTGCGTAATAGGGATGCCCCTGGCTCTCATATTGCGCACGAATGGGGCTGCGGAATTTCTCTTCCTCTTCCTTCGACCAGCTATCGCCCTTGGCCTCGATATTGTCACGCCGGACCTGACTCAGCACCATCGAAGCCTGTTCGCCGCCCATCACCGAGATGCGCGCATTCGGCCACATCCAGAGGAAGCGCGGCGCGTAGGCGCGGCCGCACATGCCGTAATTGCCGGCCCCGTAGGAGCCACCGATCACGACGGTGAATTTCGGCACCGAGGCGGTCGCTACCGCCGTCACCAGCTTGGAGCCGTCGCGCGCGATGCCGCCGGCCTCGTACTTCTTGCCGACCATGAAGCCCGTGATGTTCTGCAGGAACACCAGCGGAATGCCGCGCTGGCAGCACAGTTCGATGAAATGCGCGCCCTTGAGCGAGCTCTCGCTGAAGAGGATGCCGTTATTGGCGATGATGCCGACCGGAAAGCCCCAGATGTGCGCGAAGCCGCACACCAGCGTCGTGCCGTAGAGCTTCTTGAACTCGTCGAACTCGGAGCCGTCGACGATGCGGGCGATGATGTCGCGCACGTCGAACGGCTTGCGGCCGTCGACGGGGACCACGCCATAGATTTCCTCCGCCGCAAACAGCGGCTCGCGCGGCGGATGCATATTGAGGTTCGGTCGCGTCGGTGGCTTCAAGGTGCCGACGATACGCCGCGCGATGCCGATCGCGTGCGCATCATTTTGGGCGTAGTGATCGGTCACGCCCGACTGGCGCGAGTGCACGTCGGCGCCGCCGAGTTCTTCAGCGCTGACGACTTCGCCGGTCGCGGCCTTCACCAGCGGCGGACCGCCGAGAAAGATGGTGCCCTGGTTGCGGACGATGATGCTCTCATCCGACATCGCCGGGACGTAGGCGCCACCGGCGGTGCAGGAACCCATCACGATCGCGATCTGCGGAATCCCCTGTGAGGACATCTGGGCCTGGTTGTAGAAGATGCGACCGAAGTGCCGCTCGTCCGGGAAGATCTCGTCCTGGAGCGGCAGGAAGGCGCCGCCGGAATCGACCATGTAGACGCAAGGAAGGTTGTTCTGCCGCGCGATGTCCTGCGCGCGCAGGTGCTTCTTCACGGTCATTGGATAATAGGTGCCGCCCTTGATGGTGGCGTCGTTGGCGACAATCACGCATTCGCGGCCCGAGATGCGCCCCACTCCCGTGACGACGCTCGCCGAATGCACGTCGCCGCCATAGAGGCCATAGGCCGCGAGCGGCGATAACTCCAGGAATGACGTCCCGGGATCGACCAGCAGGTCGACGCGCTCGCGCGCCAGCATCTTGCCGCGTGCGGTGTGGCGGTTGCGCGAGGCCTCACCGCCGCCGCCGGCGACCTGGCTGAGCTTTTCACGCAAGTCCGCGACGAGGCTGCGCATGGCCTCGGAATTGCGCGCAAAGTCTGATGAGGACGGATCGATGCTGGAATGAAGCGGCATGGTGATTCCAATGAGGTGAACGCTTTAAGCCGTCTCGGCCATCAGCTCGCGGCCGATCAGCATGCGGCGAACCTCCGAGGTGCCGGCGCCGATCTCGTAGAGTTTGGCGTCGCGCCACAGACGTCCGACCGGGAATTCGCTGGTGTAGCCGACCCCGCCGAGCGCCTGGATCGCCTCGCCCGCCATCCACGTCGCCTTCTCCGCGGAATAGAGGATCGCGGCAGCCGCATCCTTGCGCAAGCTGCGCGCGTGGTCGGCGCGGTCGCAGGCGCGCCCGACCGCGTACACATAGGCGCGCGTGGCCTGCCAGGTCGAATACATGTCGGCGAGCTTGCCCTGCATCAGCTGGAAATCGCCGATCGGCTGGCCGAACTGCTTGCGTTCGTGCATGTAAGGCACCACCGCGTCCATGCACGCCGCCATGATGCCGAGCGGGCCGCCCGAGAGCACCGCGCGCTCATAGTCGAGGCCGGACATCAGCACCTTGACGCCCTCGCCGACCTTGCCGAGCACGTTCTCCTCCGGCACCTCGCATTCGTCGAAGAACAAGGGATAGGTGTTGGAGCCCCGCATGCCTAGCTTGTCGAGGTGCTGGCCGTGGGTAAACCCCTTGAAGCCTTTCTCGATGAGGAAGGCGGTCATGCCGCGCGGACCGGCGTCCGGATCGGTCTTGGCGTAGACGACGAGCACGTCGGCATCGCCGCCATTGGTGATCCACATCTTCGAGCCGTTGAGCACGTAGCGATCGCCGCGCTTGTCGGCGCGCAGCTTCATCGAGACCACGTCGGAACCGGCGCCGGGCTCGGACATCGCGAGCGCGCCGACATACTCTCCGGAGATCAGCTTCGGCAGATAGCGCTGGCGCTGCGCGTCGTTGCCGTTGCGGCGGATCTGGTTGACGCAGAGGTTGGAATGGGCGCCGTAGGAGAGCCCCACGGCAGCCGAACCGCGCGAAATCTCCTCCATGGCGACGATATGGGCGAGATAGCCCATGTTGGAGCCGCCATATTGCTCCGGCGCGGTCATGCCGAGCAGGCCGAGGTCGCCGAAGCGCTTCCAGAGGTCCGCCGGAAATAGATTGGCCTTCTCGATGTCGGCAGCGCGCGGCGTGATCTCCGCCTCCACGAAGGCGCGAAGCGTGTCGCGCAGCATGCCGATGTCTTCGCCCAAATCGAAGTCGATGCTCGGGATGTTCAAGGCGATTCCTCCCTATTTTGGCATCCGAACCTAGCGGGGCCCCGGCGCTCTTGCGGTCGAAAAGGTTGCATTTTCCGCCAAACTTGGCGAGGATTTTCCGAGGGAATTCCGATGCCTTTTCAAGCCGCCACCGCGATCCCGCGCCGTGCCATGACCCCTGCCGCCTTCGTCCGCGGTGTGGTCGCCGCTTATGAACGATACGGCCGCGATCCCGCGGAGGCGCTGAGCCGGGGTCAGGTAGCGCCGGACCTTGTCAATTCTCCGGACGGGCGGATCACGGCCGCCCAGTTCGAGGCCCTGGCGGGCCATGCCATGCGCGAGCTCGACGACGAGGCGCTCGGCTGGTTCTCGCGCCGGCTGCCATGGGGCACTTATGGCATGCTGTGCCGCGCCTCGATCACGGCGCCAACGCTTCAAGTCGCACTCAAGCGCTGGTGCCGGCATCACCGCCTGCTCACCGAGGACGTGCTGCTCGATCTCGAGCTCAGTGAGGAGACCGCGGTCGTCTCCATCCGGGAGCTGCGCGACCTCGGGCCGTTGCGCGAATTCTGCCTGGTCACCCTGCTCCGCTACGTGCTCGGCTTCTCCTGCTGGGCGGTCGATTCCGCGATCGCCTTGCGCGCGGCGGAATTTCCTTACCCCCAGCCCAGCCACGTCTCGGTCTACCCGACCATCTTCTGCCGCAATATCCGCTTCAACGCGGACCGCGCCGCGATCATCTTCGACAAGCACTATCTCTCGCTGCCGCTCGCGCGCAGCGCCGCCGACCTCGATAACATGCTCAAAGGCGCCTTGCGGCTGACGGTGCTGCCCTATCGGCGCGACCGGCTTCTTGTCGAGCGCGTGCGCCGGGTGCTCCGCAATGCGCGCGGACGCAGTCTCGGCGCCGAGGATGTCGCGCGCGAGCTGGCGCTGTCCACCCGCACCATGCATCGGCGCCTGCGCGAAGAGGCCACCTCGCTGCGCGATCTCAAGGAAGAGGCAAAGTTCGAGCTCGCCAAGCAGGAGCTGATGCGCGGCCGCACGCCGATCAAGCGGATCGCGGAAATTGCCGGATTCCGCAACGAGAAGAGTTTTTCGCGTGCCTTCCGTACATGGACCGGCGCCTCCCCGCGCGAGTTTCGCGGGCGGTATCGCTGAAGCATGCCCGCTGTCGCCTCACTGTCATAAATTGAAGGCCCCCGAGATGACTCCCGGAGGCCGAATGTTTTCGAAACCGGTTCGAATTCAGGCGTTAGTTCGAGTTGGTCTGCGCGCCCGGGCGAAGCTTGCTACGCGACCGCGTCTGTTTCGGCTGGTAGGCCAGCGCGTCATTCGAGGTCTTCGCACCGCCGCTCTGCGAGCAGGTGCCGCCGATGCCGCCGGCAGCGGCCCGGCAGGCTTCCATGGTCGGATAACCGCAACCGTGAGCGGCCTGGGCACCGTTGGTAATGCAGAAATCGTCTGCACGCGCGGCGGGTGCGGTCATCATGAGAAACGCGGATGCAAACAGCGTCGCAGCGGATGCGACAAACGTCTTCGAGGTCGAGGTCATGGTGTCTTTTCCTGGCTCAGGGTCCCACAAAAGAGTCCTCGGCACGCGACGCAGGCCGAGGTTCACACCTTGGATCTAGGCGGCGGCCCCGAACCGACAATCACGGTTTAGCGCATCGCAGGACTTCCGAAATCACATGTCACAGTTAGGTGATTTACTCAGCATCATAGTGGCGGCGCACCACTCCTTCGGATTTTCGCGAGCCTGGCGGTGACGGCGCCTGGAACGCAGCGTCCCTATCCCACAAATACCGTCGCGACCTCCTGCAACGGCAGAGGCACGTCCTTCGCGACACCCAGCACTGGAAAGCTGCGGACGTTCTTCACGTTCGGCATCGCGGCGAAATGCAGGAGCTGCTGGCGCATGCTCTCGACGCTTGGCGCCACGCATTTGAGGAGATAGTCGGTGTCGCCCGAAATCCGCCAACACTGCTGGATGCGCGGGATCGCGGCAATCGAGCTCTCGAACGCCTCCAGCACGGGCTGGGCCTGGCTGCCGAGCTGGATCGAGACGAACGATACCACCTCATAGCCGAGCCGCCGCTCGTCGATGACGGCGCGCACCGCCCGGATCACGCCGCGGCTGAACAGCGATTTCAGCCGCCGCAGGCAGTTGGGTGCGGACACCCCGACCCGCAGCGCCAGCTCATTGTTGCGAACCCGCCCGTCCTGCTGCAGTTCGGACAATATCTTCAGATCGACGCCGTCGAGCTGGTCACGCCCCGCCATACCCACCTCGCCCATGAGATTGTCATGTGCGGCAGCGAAGCATGCGGCGGAATAGCTGCCAAGGGCCAGAGCCGGCGTGGTAGCTGATCCGCGGCGTGGGATGGTCGGATGCGAGGTTTATAATGTGTGGGCGGAATATCTTCCCGCCGTCATGGCCAGGCCTTGTCCCGGCCATGACGGAAGTCTTTGGCGCCGGGTTGGGCCCTCAATGCGTCCAGGGCTCGCCGCGGCGGAACGAGAAATTGTCGGCATAGGCGGCCGGCCGGCGTATCGACTCCTGCGGCTCGATCACCTGGTAGGCGATGCCCTTGCGCTCGCAATAGGCGACCGCCTCTTCCTTGCTGTGGAAGCGCAGCGTGATCTGTTGCTTCATGTCGCCGGACGAGGTCCAGCCCATCAGCGGCTCGACCGAACGCGGCTGCTCCGGCTCGTAATCGAGCTGCCATTCCTTCGTCTTGGACCGGCCGGATTGCATCGCGTTCTTGGCGGGCTTGAAAATGCGTGCGGTCATGGGTGGTCCGGGCCTCTTCGTCTTTTCGTTCGAACTGGATGCGTCACGGTGGCAGTTGGTAGAAATCTCAGGGATAGTATAGAGACACCGTTCGGGAAGTGTTCGGTGATTCCGGCTCCCCGGGTGCCCTACCTACGGGTATAGTCATTATGCTGCACCGTGACAATTGCGTACCCGCCTTCCGCGCCGGGACCCCGCCCGGCGGCACTGGCTCCCCGACATCAGCGTATTTGTTCCTTCCGAAAGCTCCCGTCGCATGGCCTTCCTGAACATCAGCGCAACGCTTCCCGAAAAGGGGCGCGACCTCCGACTCGACCTGTTTCGCGGTGTTGCGAACTGGGCGATCTTCCTCGACCACATCCCCGACAACGTCGTGAACTGGGTCACGACGCGCAATTACGGCTTTTCCGACGCCGCCGACCTGTTCGTCTTCATCTCCGGCTACACCGCGTCCTTCGTCTATGCGCGGATGATGCTGGAGCGCGGCTTCGTCGTCGGCGCCACAAGGCTGACCAAGCGGGTCTGGCAGCTCTATGTCGCCCACATCATCCTGTTCGTGATCTACATCGCCTCGATCAGCTATCTCGCGCTGCGCTTCGGCGATTCCGAGATGATCAATGAGTTCAACGTCGCCGGCCTCGTCGACAACGCCACGGAGACGCTGCGCCAGGGCCTATTCCTGCGCTTCAAGCCGCTCAATCTCGACGTGCTGCCGCTCTACATCGTGCTGATGGGACTGTTTCCGCCGGTGCTGTGGTTCATGCTGCGCAAGCCCGACGTGACGATGGCGCTGTCCATCGTGCTGTGGCTGGCCGCGCGCCATTTCGGCTGGAATTTGACGGCCTATCCGGCCGGCCAGTGGTATTTCAACCCGTATTGCTGGCAGGTGCTGTTCGTGTTCGGGGCCTGGTGCGCCATGGGCGGCGCGCGGCGCTCGATGACGCTGATCAACGCGCCGATCACGCTTTACCTCTGCCTCGCCTATCTCGCCTTCGCGCTGATCATGACCATGGCCGGCCGCTTCCCGACCTTGGGCGGCATGCTCCCGCAATGGCTGTTCTCGGCGTTTAACCCGAACGACAAGACCAACCTCGCGCCCTACCGCTTCATCCACTTCGTCGTGATCGTGATCCTGGTGATCCGCTTCGTGCCGAAGGAATGGCCGGGCCTGGAGTGGAAGGTGTTCGATCCGCTGATCGTCTGCGGTCAGCAGTCGCTCGCGGTGTTCTGCGTCGGCGTGTTCCTATCCTTCGTCGGCCATTTCGAGCTGTCGATGAGCTCGGGCTCGCTGTTCGCGCAGCTCTTCGTCAGCATCGCCGGCGTCGCGATCATGACGACGGTGGCCTATTACATCTCGTGGTCGAAGAAGCAGGACAAGCCGTTGAAGCCGCCGCCGTCAAAGCCGGCTGCGGCGAAGGCCGCCTGATGGTGACGCGGCCGCCGATGCCGCGTCAGGCCGCCTCTTCGCCGTCGAACTCGGTGAACTTCTTGTAGATCCAGTCGCGGCCGTCGTGGCGGCGCCAGACCTTGCCGTAGACGAGCTGTCCGTTGATCGAGCGGCGCGGCACGATCACGGTCCAGAGATGCCAAATCTCGGTCCAACTCGACTGCGGACCGGCGGTTTTGGAGTTGCGATCGGAAGACATGGCAGAACTCACGGCGCAGAATTCGGCTGATACGCGCGCTGCCACGAACTGTGATCTTGTGTGAGCACGGATTTCAGGCAGCCCATCGCGAGCCGTGCTCGATCTGATAACAGCGACTAGGGCGCCCGCAACAACCGCTCGCCCTTAACCTAACCGATCAACCTTACTTCTCGTGCGCAAACGGCGAGATTGGTTGAAAGCCGCCGTCGACTTTTCTAGAGTGCGTGCGTGATTTGAGAGCGCGCCGTTTTGAGGACGCGCGGTGTTTTTGAGCCGGCACGTATTTTCAGAAGAATTGACTGGCCAGGACGACCACAATGAATTTGCAATGTGCATGTCTGCGCTTGGCGCTGCGATCGACAACGTCTGTCCCGATCGCAAAGACACCGTCCCAGCAGCCGCCGAAGCCCGCCAACGACAACGAGACAGTCTGGCCGTTCGTGCCGTTTCCGGCCGGCTGGCACGCCTCGAGCTGATGGGCCAGATCTGAAAAAGTGACGCCTGAAAAGCGCAACGCCGCGCAAGCGGAGTATCATCGCTTGGCGGCGTCCGTTTAGGCATTGGGCGCTGAAATCCCCAACACGCATATGTCTATGGCGCCGCGCAGAAGGTTCGATGAGCGTCCGGCAATTCTACGCCCTCGGAAGGCTGCAATAGCTTGAAACATCGCGCCAAAGTCTCGCGGCAAGGAGAATGAGTGCCAAGGCTTTCGCAGCGCCTTTCGGCCAGACGACGGCAACCAATCACTACGCCACGCGTTGCAGCTTTTTCCCGCCTGTCCGGGGCCTCCGAGAGTGTCCGCGATCAGCATGCGCCCGCCTGCACGGACGGCGTCTCACGTCCCTGTGAGCTGAAGCGCGGCCGGTGAATTTCCACGAACGAGCAGAGATCAATGAACGGCAGGAGGCAAGGCCAGCGGACGCCGTGAGCCAGGTCGATACGCCTGAGGAACTCGTCGAGACGCCGGCGGCCGGAAGCTCGCTGCTCGCACTCGGCGGGCTCGGCCTCGCGGCAATCGCGATGCTGGGCTGGATTTGCGCCCTCGCCTGGTTCGCCTGGCGCCTCGACAACCGGCTGTTGTTCGCTGTTGTTCTAAGAGCCCGACCGAAAAAGGGTGAGCGGTTTTGGCGGGCTTGTGATTCCTTCGGATTTGCAAAGATTCGAGGGAGGACACCATGCCGTGGACCAAAGCCGCTCGTATCCAGTATCAGCGCAGTGGACTGCGTTACGCAAGCGACCTGACCGATGCCGAGTGGGCGCTGATCGCCCGGAAGATGCCGCCGCGGCGGCGATTGGGCCGGCCGCGCGAGGTCGATTTGCGCGAGATCGTGCAGGCGATTTTCTATATTTTGTCGAGCGGCTGCCAATGGCGAGCCTTGCCCAAGGAGTTCCCGCCATACTCGACGGTGCAGGGCTATTTTT